>JBJEPK010000052.1:0-38387 GCA_051881195.1 Eubacterium sp.
ATCCTTGTCAGCGGCGGCATATCGGTAATCACCATCCTCTCCCGCAGGAGAAGAATGGAGCAATAATTAATGCAAAAAACCACTCTCACGAGTGGTTTTTGTTTGTCTGATTCTTTCTGATATATACTATTATCGTGCAAATTGTTGCAATACATCCCGGAATAGCAATATTTTCAATATACCACAATATTATGATATGCTTGATTTTTTATTATCCTTGATGTACAATTATCGTGAGATGTTTTATGTATATGAGTCTAAAGTAAGGAGAATATTATGGCCGACAAGTATAACGACAGAATTCATAAAAAAAGAGCCATTAACGGTTTACTGAAAAAATGTCTGTTGGGTCTTATGGATGCAGTAACGGTTACTGTGGCAATTTTTGCTACATGCTATATCACCAATGGCAGTCTAGTAAATAGTACTTATTCCTCTATTCTGTTTCGGTATGACCATTTGTTGTTGACTACCGGAGTAATTGTTGTTATAAATTATGCTTTGGGCTTGTATAGGAGCGTATGGAATTTTGCCGGCAGCGACGAGGTACTGAGAGGTACTTGTGCTTCTGTGTTGGATACTGTAGCAATATTTGTTATTGACAGAGTATTATATTATGATTTGCTGAATATCAATGGCAGATTGGCTTTTTATTCGTACATTGTGTTGTTTATATTCATTGTCCTATTAACTATCGGCCCTAGAATGGCATACCGTGTGGTTAGAAGAATGAGTCACAATGTAGTGGGCAAATATTCCGGAAAAAAGCATGACAAGGCCAGAATAATGATAGTCGGTGCCGGATTTATGGGTAATTTTGTAATCGAGGCTTTGGCTAACGAAAAGTATCGCAAGGGTAGGCCTGTAATTGCTGTTGACGACAATCCTGCCAAATTGCGTAAGACCATTGGCGGAATAAAAATAGTAGGCAAGTGCGAGCAAATACCGTTTTTGGCCGAAAAGTATAGTATCGACAAAATTATTATTTGTATTCCGTCAGCCTCAAAGATTAGACAAAAAGAGGTTATCGACCTTGCTATGCAAACAAAAGCAGAGGTTAAGATTAGTCCCAGCGTTGCGGATATGTTTGAGCAGGGCGGTAATCGTCGTGTGCGTAATGTTGATGTTGCCGATTTGCTTTGCAGACCGGAGATTAAGCTGGACAAAAAAGTGTGTCGGTACCTGATAGGCAAGAGGATTCTTGTTACAGGTGGCGGAGGTTCAATCGGTGCCGAGTTATGTAAGCAGGTTGCCAGGTACTCTCCGGAGTCGATTACAATATTCGATATATATGAGAATTGTGCCTTTGAACTCCAAAATGAGTTGCTTTCCAGGTATGGCGACGAGATTGTTATTAATGTTAGAATTGGCAATATCTGTGAGATGGAGCGTCTGCGTGAGGTTTTTGCGGAATTCAAGCCCGATGTAGTATTTCATGCAGCTGCCCACAAGCATGTTCCGCTTATGGAGGATAGCCCCTGTGAGGCAGTTCGTAACAATGTGTTCGGTACATACAATGTTGCCAGAGTATGTGACGAATTTTGCGTAAAGAGAATGGTTACTATCTCTACCGACAAAGCTGTTAACCCAACAAATGTTATGGGCTGTACAAAGAGAATTACAGAGATTATTGTGCAATATATGAATACTGTCAGTGAGACCACCGAATATACCGCAGTGCGATTCGGCAATGTTTTAGGCTCTCACGGCTCGGTTATTCCTCTGTTTAAAAAGCAGATAGAAAACGGCGGACCTGTTAAGGTAACTCACCCGGATATAACCAGATACTTTATGACCATTCCGGAGGCTGCACAGCTGGTATGTCAGGCCGGAGGATTGGCAAATGGCGGCGAGGTGTTTGTGCTTGATATGGGTCAGCCGGTTAAGATTATGGACCTTGCAAAAAATCTTATTCGCCTTTCCGACTTTACAGAGGATGAAATTCCTATAGAAATTACCGGTCTTCGTCCCGGCGAAAAGATGTACGAGGAGCTGGCTATGGATAGCGAGGTAGCTACCAGACAGCGAACTGCTAACGAAAAGATTTTTGTTACTCAACCTATGAATATCACAACTGAAGATTTTGATAAAATGATAAAGTCATTGGAGGATATTGATGATGATAATGTCAGGGACAAGCTGATGGCTATTGTGCCCGATTATCATCCTGCAAACAACTGATTATGTCAATTAACAAACAAAAGGATTATTCTTTGACCTATCCAAAAATTGTGGCAATTGGATTTGCTGCGATAATACTGATAGGCTCATTACTGTTGTCACTGCCAATCAGTACAAAACTTAATAGCGTATCTTACATTGATGCTCTGTTTACAGCCACATCAGCCACTTGCATTACCGGTTTGGTGCCATTTGATACCTTTAGCAGTTGGAACGTATTTGGACAGATAGTTATTCTTTGCCTCATCCAAATTGGTGGTTTGGGCTTTATTACCGTGCTAGGATTTGTTGCCAAGACCTTGGGCAAAGGGAAAAAACTAGGCCTTAAGCAAAAGATGCTGCTCAAGGAGAGCGTTGGCTCCTTGGATTTGGGCAATGTAAAGGAGCTTACCAGGGATGTAGTCATTTTTACATTTTGCTGTGAGTTAGTTGGTGCTGTACTGCTTAGTACACGGTTTGTTCCACTGGCAGGCTGGCGAAGAGGAATATATATGGCTGTATTTACCAGCATCTCCGCATTTTGTAACGCCGGATTTGATTTGATGGGTATGGTGTCGCCATCCTCTTCTCTTACCACGATTAATGACGACCCGGTGGTTATCATTACTATTACACTGCTTATTGTGTTTGGCGGATTAGGATTCATTGTGTGGCAAAATATTCGCCGTCAAAAATTCAAATTCAAAAGATTTTCAGCCTATACAAAATTGGTGCTGACTACAACAGCTATACTGGTATTTGGTGGTATGGCAATGTTTTTTGTGCTGGAGCAGAATTATACCCTTAGGGATATGCCACTGTGGCAACAGTTGCTTAACGCACTGTTTTGCAGCGTAACCCCCAGGACTGCCGGATTCAACAGTGTGGATATTGTCGCTATGTCGCCAATATCCAGGATGATTACTATATTGCTGATGTTCATTGGCGGCTCCAGTGCCTCTACTGCCGGCGGTGTTAAGGTAAATACAATTGCTGTATTATTTCTTTGTATGTTGGCAGATATGCGCAGCAAGAGCGATGTCAACGCCTTTGGCAAGCGAGTGTCAACTGACGCCATCAAGCGCGCAATGGCTGCGGTGTTGATTAATCTCAGCAATATACTGGTGGCAACTGTTATTATATGCAGTGTACAGGGCAGTCTTGGCATAACCGATGTATTATTTGAGTGCACATCTGCAATGGGTACTGTGGGTATCACCACCGGTATTACTCCCCAGCTTAGTACCATCAGTCAGCTGGTGATAATTGTGCTTATGTATATCGGTAGGTTGACATCATTAATTTTTGCATTATCCTTTGTGGTTTCCAAGCCACGCACAACTACCCAAAAGCCAAAGGGCTCGTTTATCGTAGGTTAGCAGATTTATTGTGATAATCACATTATCACATTGCTTCCACGATAGCCTGTGGCTTAGTTATGGATGGTTGTATTCACATCACGCCTTGTCGGCTACAACAAGGAAAGCGTGATTATATTTACTTTTATTATTGTAGTGGAAAGGCTATGGGAATTAATATGAACACAATTTTGGTTATCGGAGCAGGAAAATTCGGTAGGCATTTGGCCATTGATATGTGTGCTATGGGCAACGAGGTTATGCTTGTTGACGAGGACGAAAAAAAGATTGACGAGGTAGCAAATCTTGTTACAACATCCGAGATTGGGGATTATACTATCAAGAGTAATCTTGAGGCTTTGGGTGTTGATGATTACGATTATGTTTTTGTATGCGTCGGCGATTTTCAGGACAGCTTGGTTATTGTTGATTACCTCAAGGAGCTGGGTGCCAAGTATGTTATAGGCAAGGCATCTTCCGAAATTCACGAAAA
Source organism: Eubacterium sp. (assembly GCA_051881195.1). GTDB lineage: Bacteria > Bacillota > Clostridia > Oscillospirales > Acutalibacteraceae > Eubacterium_R. Next base: position 4,012 of record JBJEPK010000052.1, read on the forward strand.
GTTCTTGCGAAAGAACGGCGCTGACCGTACTGTTTATCCTGAGCGTGATGTGGCATATAATTTGGCTGTTGAGTACTCTAATAACAACGTGTTCGATTACATTAAGTTGGATGATGACACCGGTATCTATGAGATTATGGCCCCTGACAAGTGGTGCGGCAAAAGTCTTGCAAATCTAAATGTTCGCCGTATTCACGGTGTATCTGTTCTTGCAAGAAAATTTGGTAATTCTGTTACAGCTATTAAGTCACCGGACTATGTGTTCAACAAAGCAGAGCATTTGATTATTATGGGCACTGCCGAGGATGTTCGCAAGTTAACGAAGTAAAGTAATAAGCACAATCCGGTTATGATTTTGCGACCAAGCTTGTGAAAAATCGGTTTGAACCACGCCAAAAATATATTCGAATACGGCTCCCTTGTGTAAAGGGAGCTGTTTTGCTTTAGCAAAACTGAGGGATTGTGCGATAATATTTTTATGTGACAAAATTGTAATATTTCAGTCACGCAGTTGTAAGATTGGCTTGATATTATTAATTTAGCGAATAGAATGAGGTGATATAATGAGTATTGTTAATCTTCTTACCATTAAGCATTTGAGACAGAATAAGGCAAGAACGCTTATTACCATACTGGGTATAAGTATTTCTGTCACTATGATTTCGGCAATAATTATTGCATCGTTCTCATTTTTGAATGTTTATCGTCAGTTTGCAAGGTCCCAGGTTGGTGACTATCACTTTAGCGCTATCGTTCAGTATGATGATGCAAGGGACAAGCTGGAATCCGACCAACGAGTAGAAAGCGTGGGATATAGATTATCCATCCCAAAGAGCGAATCGGGATACAAGGTATCCGGCGCTATCCACAACCAAACTGCCGTAGGAACTATGATTGCCGGAGACAATCAGTATTTTGATTACATCATTTCCTGCAAGCTTGATGGCAGATACCCCAAAAATTCTAACGAAATAATGATAGAAAAATCTGTGCTACAAAAAAATAATTTGAAATTGGGTATCGGCGATGAAATGGAGATTTCAACCGGTACAAGGAAGACGAAGGATTACAAAGCGTCGATTTTATCCTTTGATATTACAGGTGCCTACAGGTTTCAGGAGGTATTTTTGCCCAAGGAAACCAAGCGGTACAAAATTGTGGGCATTTTAGACAACAATCTCAGCACTGTCAATGTTGGTAATCTGGTGTTTAGGGGTATTGATGACAACGAGTATGATAATGTATATGCCTACGGTAAACTAAAAAAAGTTCATGTGTTTTCCTATGCAACTATAAATGAAATTTTTGATAATCTGGGATTACCCAAAAAGGATAGAGTATTATACGGCGGCGTAAATGAGCCGTTATTGATGAGTTATTTCGCTTTTGAGAAGGATAATCTTCAGGTGTATGCAATAACGGGCGCGGTGCTATTGTTGCTGATTGTTATTATGACAGCCGCCATATTCCTAATCAGAAACGCGTTTTCTATGTCCTATGCCGAAAAGGTGAAGTATCTGGGTATGCTGTCCAGCGTAGGCGCCACAAAAAAGCAGGTGCTGGAGTCGATGCTTTTGGAGGGATTGATTCTTGGGGCTATCGGCTCTTTGGTAGGCTTTGTGTCGGGGCTATCGGTAATCGCAGTGATTCTCAAGATAGTATCAGCTAAATTTGTCAGCACCGGTATTTTGGCTATTGGCGGTATTAGCAATATTTCTGTCAGCGTGCCGATAGCCGGCGTTTTGATTATATGCCTCTTTGCTTTTTTGACAGTATTGATTTCTATTATTGCTCCGGCAAAAAAGTCCCGGCGAATAACTCCAATTGATGCTATCAGACAAAGGGACGAGATTGACAATACAAAAGCAATACGCCGGACTTGGCTTATCCAAAAGATTTTTGGATACGAGGGAGAGCTGGCATATAAGAATTTAAAGCGTAATGGCAGAAAGTCAAGAATTATATTGGTTTCTATCGTGGTATCGGTTATGCTGTTTGTTTGCGGCAACTATTTTTGCTCCTTATTTGCACAGTATAGTAATCTCAATTATGCCAGCAATTATCAGGTGGGAGCAGATGTAGGTATTGACGGAAAAAACTATAAGTCCCAAATCAGTGATTTCGAAAAATTTTGCAGTACCGATGACAGTATTACCAATGTCTATATTGCCAGCGGGGACTGGGTGGATAATGATGTTACCGAAGACGGCAGATATATATTTGACGACATAAAAAAAGACGGACTTACCAATAAATACAAGAATTTGTTGGACGGCACAGTTATGTTTGAAAGAACTTATATCGACGACGCTCAATTTGAGAAATTGTGTAAGGATAACAATATTGACTCCAAAAAGTATTACGACGGTAATGCCTGGTTAGTGATGAACAATATCAGCCACAAGGAAAACGACGCCCCGGTATTCAACGAATCCGTAGTGGGCAAAAAGATTCGTTATGAGTATTCCCAGGCCTTTGCCGATGAAGTAGGCGTACCGTTGGACAATGTCTATGATTATTTTGGGGATTGTGCTTTTTACTTTGGAGATTTGATTAGTTATGATGCAGACAATTTTGTATGCAATATAAATAAACCTAATGCCATCAGTATGTATGCTCCTATCAGCAGATATTATAATATGCTCAATGGTGATGAAAATGAAGAAACCGGTGTATTTTATAACATTCTGACTACTAATCACACAAAAACCACCGAAAAACTGGAAGAGTATTTTGAGAGCCTTGATAATGGGGATAAATGCAGTGTTATTGATTATCAGTACTATCAGGACAGAAGCAAAGCTATCACCACTTTGGTCAAGGTGTTTATGTACTTTTTCATAATAATGATTATGACCATCACCACTTGTAATATTATCAACACAATAACCGGCAATATTGCCACCAGGACAAAGGAGTTTGCTATGCTGCAGTCCGTTGGTGTAACACCGGCAGGATTTACAAAAATGATGATATTGGAGAGTATGTTATATTCCATTGGCGGATTGATTGTTTCTTTGCCACTAAGCACGCTGGTATGCTATGCAATCAATCGTGCCACACAGTTCAATACTATTCCGTTCCAAATTAACTGGGCAATCTACGCAATAGCAATTGTTTCTGTGGTAGCAATAATAACCTTTACAATGTCAATAGCTACAAAAGAGATTAGAAAAAATAATATCATAGAAGTACTAAAGCAGGAATCTGTATAAGAAAAAGCAGTCGCAACTTGCGACTGCTTTTTACTATATGTCGGTGTTATACTATCATTCCGGATTCAATCCAGCTGAGTACACTTGGGTATTCATCCTTGTATTCGTCAAGACGCTCGGTGTTGCTGTCCACAAATGCCATAAACTCGTCCACATCCTCGAATGCAAAGGTAAAGTCCTGCTCAAAATCGTATGTTGCTGCAAAGAAGTAATCGAACAGGTCTGTTGCCGAAAATAGCTCAAGCATTTTGTCCGCTACTACTTCGGTGATGTAGTCCAGACCGTTCTTTAATTTAAGCTCGTTGTCGTCATCATCAGTGTCGATATTTTCGTTATTTTCGCAGTATGCAACTGCCGACTCCTCGCTGATTCCCAGGTTGCCCAAATATTGGATAATATCCTCGTATCCCGTCTCGTTTACCTCATCGTACACACGGTATATAAATTCGCCGATTAGGTTTTGGATAGCTACAGCCTTGAATATGCAGTCAATCTCGTTGTCGGGCTCGTCGGTGATAACAAATCCATCCTCCTCAAAATTGCTCCATATCATTTCGTAAAGCTGAGTGTGCTTTTCGTTTTCTTCAAATATTGCTTCGTGAATATATGATTCCAAATCCATTGTTATTTTTCCTCCAACTCTAATATACCACTATTCTATACTATAATTATTGTATTTTCAATATTGCATTGCATAATTTTTTGGACTATAATGAATTTATAATGATTTTGGGGTGATTTTGTGCAATACAAGATTTTTAGCAAGAGGGCAACGGTTATTGTCAGCACTGATGGCGCCATGCTTAATTCTCTAAAAATGGATGGCAGGGAGTATTTGTGGCAGGGGGATGAGGAGCATTGGTCAGGCCAAGCGCCTGTGTGCTTTCCTATTGTAGGCGTTCTGCCAAATAATAAGGGTACTGCCTTCGGTAAGCCTTGTAATATGAAACGGCACGGTGTTGCTCGTATTTCTCCGTTTGTAGTGGAGGAACAGCACAAAAACAGTATTACCTTTGTACAGAACAGTGACGAAAATACAAAAAGCATGTATCCCTTCGATTATCAGCTTAAGATAAAATACACTGTGCTGGACGCCACTGTTACTACAGAGTATATTGTCACCAATACCGGACATGATGATATGCCCTTTGCCATTGGCGGTCATCCTGCGTTCAACTGCCCTATCAATGAGGGTGAGGCATTTGAGGACTATAAAGTAGTTTTTGATAGAGTTATGACAAAGGGAGTGCTCCGTCCCGACCATCATACGGGTATTGTGGATGCAAAAGTAAGATATGATGGATTGGACAATACCGATACCATCAATTTGGTGCACGATTTGTTTGAGAAAAACGATGCAATGATTTTTGACAATATAGAATCAAAGCAGGCCACCTTAATCGGTCCAAAGGGCAATGGCATAAGAATTGAGTATCAGGATATGGCAAATCTGCTGGTTTGGTCTGCTTGCAATCAGGCAGATTTTGTGGCTCTTGAACCATGGACCGGTATATCAACCTGTACCGATGAGCCGGCTCAGTTGGAATGTAAGAGAGGTATTACCGTACTGGCGCCCAATGAGACAGCGTCATTTAAGTTCAAAATCACTATGATATAAAATATTCCCCACACCATCGGCGTGGGGAGTGTGAAATTATTATGCCGGTTTGGTATTTGCTTGCTTTTTGTCAAGTATTGCCAGCGCAATTATAACCAGAGTAAAACTGATTGCGCCACCAACTGTAACATCACTAAGATAATGAGCCCCCATAACCAGGCGGGTGTATGCCACTATTGATGTGTACACAAAGGGTATTACAAAGCAGGCAGCGGTATGCTCCCCGGCTTTTTTGCTGCATAGCGGCAGCAGCATCGCCAGATAACTCATCCCTGCGCCGGCAGTGTGTCCGGAGGGGAAGGATTTATTACCGTTAATTCCATTAGGGTGATACCAAGGTGTAAATCGGTCATAGCTGCCGTCAACCAGTAGGTCACGGAATCTGACTCTGCCCCATAAATATTTTAGGCCCTCTATGACTCCTATTTGCAGGAACATCACTATTATGCCGGCAATGGATAGAATAACTAATGGTTTTTTCATATTATCGGGGACGGTAATGTATCGACCTGCCAGCAGTATGATAACGCCACAGCCGATACCATATACTATACCAAAGACAAGATTATTTTCTTCTTTGAAAAAATGGTTGCCGATATAGTATCCAAGGTAGGCGCTGCCACCCATTGATATACAGAATCCTGCCAATTTGCCAAATCTGTTTTCTGCCAAGTAGAACAGCACTGCACCGGCCAGGGGACACACCAGTCTGCCGGGTATCTCGCCTGTGTTGTAAAACCAGATAGCAAATGGACTTGTAGGGTTATTTAGGTTAATATCTATCTGCAAATCATTAAAGATTGCGACTATCATACAGCCAACAACGGATAGATAAAACAAGATAATATAGTTTTTGTATTTTTTTAGCATACGGATTCCTCCCTCTGTTTTGATTTTAACAGACAAGCTATAGGATTTCAACTGCAAGTGGAGTAAAATATGAGAATTTTGACAGTTAACCAAATAAGAAAGGTAGAGCGTAAATGCTTTGATGCTTACAGCACCGAGGCAGAATTGATGCTCAAGGCAGGTACTGCCTGCTACCAAAAGATTGTAGAAAAATATGGCGATAGTATTAGGAATTCCCGTGTGTCCGTGCTGTGTGGTAACGGCAAGAATGCAGGGGATGGATTTGTTATTGCCAGATTGTTGTGCTCCTTTGGTGCCCATGCAAAAATAATACTGTGCCATGACGCTCCCACCATTCCTGAGCCGTTGATGTACTATCGACAGGCAGTGGATAGTGGGGTGGAGGTGCTGGAATATAGTGCAGACACTCTTGATTGTGACTATGTTGTGGATTGTATGTTCGGTATTGGATTCCACGGCCAGCCACGCTCACCCTTCGACACTATCTTTTCCCAACTGAGGGACAGCAGGGCAACTGTGATTGCAGTTGACACTCCAAGCGGTACCGATTCCACTACGGGACAGGTGTGCAGTGACTGTGTCAGTGCTGATTATACCATAGCAATATCCACTCTTAAGTACGCACACATATTGCCTCCTGCCAACGGTTATTGCGGTGTGGTGGATGTTGTGGACATTGGTATTCCCGAGGATTGCTATGATGATTGCAAGGTAAATACTATCGAGAAGCAGGATATACTTTTGCCTTGTAGGAATACTAATGATAATAAGGGAAGCTATGGCAAAATGCTGAACATTTGCGGCAGCTACAAAATGCCGGGAGCTGCCGTGTTTGCAAGCCTAGCCGGTATTAGGATAGGAGCAGGATTGGTAAAGGTGGACACACCCAAAGATGCCTATCCACTGGTGGAGTGTCACACCTGTCAGCCTGTATTCAATCCATTGCCGCAAAATACTGACGGCACACTCTCTGCTGACGCAATAGTTCATATCAAGGACGACCTTCAATGGGCTGATAGCGTTGTGCTGGGCTGTGGCATCGGTCTAAATGACGATACTAAGGCAGTGACCGAGTATGTGTTGCATAATTCCAAATCGCCGATAATTCTTGATGCCGATGGTATAAATTGCATAAATGAGAGCATAGATATACTTAAGGAGGTTAAAGCATCGGTTGTTCTTACGCCTCATCCCGGTGAGATGTCTAGGCTCATATCAACAACGGTGGCCGAGGTGCAACAGGACAGAATCGGTTGTGCCAAAAAATTGGCTGACCGCTACGGAGTCATTGTTGTACTCAAGGGGGCGAATACAGTGATTACGGACGGGGAAGATGTATTTGTCAACACTACCGGCAATCCGGGTATGGCCATGGGTGGCACAGGTGATATGCTGGCAGGTATGATAGGCGGATTGGTTGCCCAGGGCGTTGCGCCCTTTGACGCAGCTAAATACGCCGTTTATCTGCACGGATTATGTGGCGATGGTGCTGTATCTGAGCTTAGTATGAGAGGAATAACTGTTTTTGATATGATAGACCGGCTGGGTGCTTTAATGTCCGATTTTGAGTAACAGAGCTGATATTTATGAAAAGATTGCTACTACCAATGGTATTGCTTATCTCACTGGTAGGATGTAGCAAAACAGAATATTCTCCTGTCATTAGCACAGAGTTTTGCCAGACTGCTGTGTATAAGATAGGAGATTTTTCTTATACCTGTAGGGTGGAGCGCAGGGATGATACCGTCATTGTTACGCCAACCGATACATACGCCAAGGGTATGACCATTACTTGCGATGGAGGTAATGTTGTATTCTGCTACGATGATATGACTCAAAGCTTTTCTGTAACTGATGTTAATCCTCACAATCCTGCCTATGTGTTGTACCAGGTGTTCTCCAATCTTCAGGACCGGCAGGTAATCAAGGTGGCAGACGGTTTTCAGTATAGTGGCAAGACAACAGCCGGTGATTATACATTGGTTCAAGGTATGGACAATAGCTTTTTGACATTGGTTATTCCTGACGCCGACATATCTGTGTCCTTCAAAAAATCTTGACAATTTACTATATTTTTGTTAGTATATATGCGATATTTAAAGGCGTGGAACAAAAGGAGTATTCTGCCGGTAGACTTTAGAGAGCTGACGGCCGGTGCGAGTCAGTGCTACAGCAGGAGAAGGTAGTTTGGGAGCCGACCTTACGAAATAGCAGTAGTTTGGTACGTATATCTGCGTTAAGGATTTGAGTGGCACATTATTGTGCAATTTGAGTGGTACCACGGATTTTTTCGTCTCATATTATGAGGCGATTTTTTTATTATTAAGGAGAGAAAAATGGCAAAGGAACTTGAAAAACAGTACAATCCCTCAAATGTTGAGGATAGAACCTACAAGTTTTGGTGTGATAACAAGTATTTTCATGCAGTAAAGGATGAGTCAAAGCCAACCTACACTATTGTTATCCCACCACCAAATATTACCGGACAGCTTCATATGGGACATGCTCTTGATAACACGCTTCAGGACATTCTTATCAGATACCACAGAATGAACGGTTATGATACCCTTTGGCTACCGGGAACCGACCATGCGTCCATTGCTACCGAGGCAAAGATTGTAGAAAAGATGCGTGAAGAGGGCCTTACCAAGGAGGACCTGGGCAGAGAAAAGTTTTTGGAGAGAGCCTGGGACTGGAAGGAGACATACGGCAATCGTATTGTAGAACAACTCAAAAAAATGGGATCTTCCTGCGACTGGGACAGAGAGCGCTTTACTTTGGATGAGGGATGCTCAAATGCAGTTCGCCAGGTATTTGCAAAGCTGTATGACGAAAAATTGATTTATCGCGGCAACAGAATGGTTAACTGGTGCCCCCACTGCAACACATCCATCTCTGATGCAGAGGTTGAGTATGAGGAGCAGGAGGGTAGCTTCTGGCATCTTCTCTATCCGGTTAAGGAGACAGGCGAAACCCTTGAGCTTGCTACCACAAGACCGGAGACTATGCTGGGCGATACTGCCGTTGCCATCAATGGCGACGATCCCAGATATAAGCATCTCCACGGCTGTCATGTCATCCTACCGCTTATTAATAAAGAAATACCTATTGTATGCGACGAGCATGCAGATATGGAAAAGGGTACCGGTGTAGTAAAGATTACTCCTGCCCACGACCCTAACGACTTTGAGGTAGGACTTCGCCACAATCTGCCCATCGTAAGAACCTTTACCTATGACGGCCGTATGACCGGTCCCGAGGATAAAGCTGTGGCCGACGAAATCTTTGCTTCCGGCAGAGCCACACAGAATGAGCCGGAGGTACTGGATTGCGGCAAGTATGCCGGTATGACCACCATGGAGGCCAGAAAGGCAATCCTGGCAGACCTTAAGGCAGGTGGCTATATTAAGGAAATAGAACCCCTAAAGCACGATGTAGGCACATGCTATCGTTGTCACTCCACTATTGAGCCAATGGTATCCAAGCAGTGGTTTGTTAAGATGGAGCCTCTTGCAGGCCCTGCCATTGATGCCGTAGAGAATGGCGACATCAAGTTTGTACCTGAGAGATTTAAGAAGAATTATATGTCCTGGATGAGAGGCACTCGTGATTGGTGTATTTCCCGTCAGTTGTGGTGGGGTCACCAGATTCCTGCCTGGTACTGTGACGATTGCGGCGCTACCACTGTATCCAAGGACGACCCTTGTTGCTGTTCGGCTTGCGGCAGCAAAAATATCCATCAAGACCCTGATACTCTCGATACTTGGTTCTCATCTGCGTTGTGGCCGTTCTCAACCCTTGGATGGCCCGAAGATACCGACGACCTTAAGAGATATTATCCAACAAACACTTTGGTAACCGGTTATGACATTATCGGTTTTTGGGTATCCAGAATGATTTTTTCCGGCCTTGCATATACAGGCAAGGCGCCTTTTGATACTGTGTTGATTCACGGTCTTGTTCGTGATGCCCAGGGCAGAAAAATGAGTAAGTCCCTAGGTAACGGCATTGACCCGCTGGAAATTATTGAGAAGTACGGCGCCGACGCCCTTAGATTTGCCCTTGCCACCGGTAACTCACCGGGCAATGATATGCGCTTTTCTGATGACAAAATCACCGCATCAAGGAATTTTGCCAACAAGCTGTGGAACGCATCCAGATTTGTTCTTATGTACCTTGATGATGAGTATGAGTACAACGGCTTGCCGGAGAATATGCTCATCGAGGACAAGTGGATTGTGTCCAAGGCAAATTCCCTTGCAAAGGAAGTTACAGACAATCTTGACAAGTTCGAGCTTGGTATTGCAGTACAAAAGCTTTATGACTTTATTTGGGATGTTTTCTGCGATTGGTATATCGAGATTGCAAAAATAAGACTGCAGGGTGATGATGCACAGGCAAAAGAGAACGCTATTTCCGTACTTGTATTTGTGCTGACTTATATTCTCAAGCTGCTTCATCCGTTTATGCCGTTCATCACCGAGGAGATTTATCAGGCTATTCCACATGATACAGAGTCAATTATGATTTCTCAGTGGTGCAGATATGATGACTCTCTGTGCTATGCCGATGATGAGGCAGAGATGGAAAAGATTATGGATGTAATTCGTGCAATTCGTAATCGCAGAGCAGAGATGAATATCCCTCCCAGCAAAAAAGCTAAGGTTTATGTTGAGACTGCATTTACTGACACATTTGCAAGGGGCGTTGAGTTTGTTAAGCGTCTTGCTTCTGCAAACGAGGTAACTGTTGACACAGCCTTTGGTGACCTTGGTAATGTGGTTACTATCATTACCGATAGCGCAAAGGTTTATATTCCGCTTGGCGACCTGGTTGATTTTGAGGCAGAGAAAAAGCGCCTGGAAAAGGAACTTGCTAAGGATGAGGAAAAACTCGCTTTCATTATGAAAAAGTTGAACAATCCGGGATTTGTCAGCAAAGCTCCTGAACAGGTGGTTGCACAAAACAAAGAGGATGCTGCAAAGCTGGAAGAAAAGATTGCACAGACCAAAAAATCAATTTCAGAAATAGGATAATTTCATGTTAAACTATGACGAAGCATTGAATTTTATTTTGGACAGACAAAGCCTAGGCATTAAGCCCGGGCTTTCTCGCATAAAAAAAGCGTTAAAGACCATTGGTAACCCACAGGATGAGATAAAGATTATTCATATAGCAGGCACTAACGGTAAAGGTACTGTTGCCAATACTATTGCAAAAGGCTTGCAGGATAACGGACTTAGGGTAGGATTGTTTATTTCTCCCTGGGTAACTGATTATCGCCAGCAAATCCAAATTAACGGACAATTTATTTCTAAAGATGATTTTGCACAATGTGTCAGTGAGGTTTTTTTTGACCGCAATATTGGTGATGACTTGACAGAGTTTGAGTCATTGACGGTGCTTATGTACTATGCTTTTGCAGTAAAAAAGGTGGACTATGCCGTAGTTGAGTGCGGTATGGGTGGATTGGGCGATGCAACAAATGTGGAAAAAGATAATGTCTGCTCGGTTTTGACCTCTATATCCCTGGACCATACCGATTTTTTGGGAAGCACTGTTGAAGAAATATTGCGAGAAAAAGAGGGTATAATCAGAGAAAATTCGCCTTGCTTTAGGTATGAGGACACAGGTGATTTTAATGTAGATAATCTCAATTTAGCCAATAGAGTGTTGAATTATTTGGGATACGCGCCTACAGAATTGTGCAAGCCCATCGCCTGTCAGCAAAGAATGGGTAATATTCTGGTTGACGGCGGCCACAATGCGCAGGCCGGCAGGTCATTGGCAACCGTAATCAACCGCGAAATTGCGGTTATTGGTATGATGGGGGACAAGGACATTGACGGATATTTGTCATACGTTGCCCCAAAATGCAAAAAAATTATCTGTACCACTGTGGGCAATAAGAGGGCAATATCTGCAACAGAGCTATCGGTTTATGCCAAAGCGTATTGTGACGACGTATCCGTAATCCACAATCCTGAGGAAGCCGTCCGTCAGCCGGGTGTCAGTCTGGTGTGCGGCTCGTTTTATCTTATCAGAGAAATAATTGATTTGCTTCCATAATTCAACAAATTATTACACAGCCAATCTGTTACATTATGTAGCAGATTGGTATTTTTTATTTGGAGTGATTGCTATGAGCGTAACATTAGAATCCAGCGGCAACTTGATTATTGCCTATCTTATCGGAGAGATAGACCATCATTCAGCTGCTGTAATCAGAGAAAAAATTGATAACACAATCAGCTTTAAAAAACCTCAGCACTTAATCCTGGATTTTAAAAATGTTTCTTTTATGGATTCATCTGGCATAGGCTTGGTTATGGGTAGATATAGACTGATGCAGAGTTTTCGCGGTACATTGGAGATTCGCAATGTTACCCCACAGACTAAAAAATTAATGGAGCTGGCAGGCTTGGGCTCCATAGCGATAATTAAGGAGATATAAATATGAAATTGGATAACGAATTTAAGTTGACGGTGGACAGCCGTAGTACAAATGAGAGCTTTTGCAGGGTGGTGGTGTCATCATTTATCACTTGTTTGGACCCCACTGTGGAGGAGTTGTCCGACCTAAAAACAGCAGTGTCCGAGGCGGTTACAAATAGCATAGTTCACGGCTATGCAGATACATACGGAAAGATTTTTCTTACAGGTCAGATTTTTGACGGCTCGGTTGTGAGAATAAGAATTCGGGACAAGGGCGTAGGTATTGACAATCTTGACAGAGCCATGACCCCTCTGTTTACTACCGGCGGTGATGACAGAGCAGGTCTTGGATTTACTGTTATGAAATCATTTTGCGATAATGTGCGAGTTTCATCACAGGTTGGCAAGGGCACAACCGTAACCCTAACAAAACGGATTGTCGGTCGCTCAAAATGGTAGCAGACAGAGAGCAAAAAATTGTAGATAATATGGGTCTTGTTCATTCTGTTGCCAACAGATTCAGAGACCGCGGTGCTGATTATGACGACCTGGTTCAGGCAGGCTGTGTGGGACTAATTAAGGCTGTAGATAATTTTGACGAGAGTAGAGGATTTGCTTTTTCTACCTATGCAGTGCCGGTTATTATGGGTGAGATAAAGCGGATATTCCGTGACGGAGGACTCATTAAGGTTTCCCGTTCTTTAAAGGAAAAGTCATCGGTTGTTCAAAGTGCTCGTGAGACATTTTTACAGAAGAATAACTGCGAGCCCACCATTAGTCAGTTGGCAGAGCTCACAGGTTTTTCGGTAGAGGAGCTGCCGGAGATTTTGGGAGTTACCACTCCACCGGTATCTTTGAGTTATAGCGATGATGACGATGCCCAGGTTGATGTTCCGGTGGACGATAGCGAGAGTATGTTTAATCGCTTGGCAATCTTAGGTGCACTGTCATGTTTGACAGAGTTGGAACGCGCGCTGCTTCAATATAGATTTTTTGAGGGTAAGACCCAGTGCCAGACTGCTGAACTTTTGGGTATATCTCAGGTGCAGGTTTCACGCAAGGAAAAGACTGTATTATCCAAGCTACGGCTCAAATTACAAGAATAAATGCTTGCAACAATAAATGTTCTGTGCTAAAATATCTCCGTTATTTTTTCTTTAGGAGGATATTGTATGGATAACCTATTGCTGGCAATGTCTGTTAACAGCATTATCAAAAAGGTTGACGGCTTTGTTTGGGGTTGGACGCTGATTGCGCTTATTCTTGCGGCAGGAATTTGGCTGACAGTCAGGACAGGATTTGTTCAGATATTCCATTTAGGAAAAGCCCTCAAGTTTATGGTCAAGAATGAGGAAGACGGCGAGGGTGAGGTTACATCCTTTGGCGCATTGTGTACAGCTCTTTCTGCTACCATCGGTACGGGTAATATTGTTGGTGTTGCAACTGCTATATGTCTTGGCGGCAGAGGTGCGCTGTTTTGGATGCTGGTTGCTGCATTTTTTGGTATGGCAACAAAGTACGCCGAGGGATTTCTTGCCATTAAGTATCGTGACAGAAAGGACGATGGCCATTTTTTAGGAGGTCCTTTTTATTACATTGAAAAAGGAATGGGCCCCAAGTGGAAGTGGTTGGCAAAGCTGTTTGCGGCCTTTGGAACCTTGGCCGGAGTTATGGGTATCGGTACTATAACTCAAATTAACGGTATCACCACTGCCATTAATAACTTCTTTGACCCACAGCAGGCTCATATTGCGTTCAGTATCGGTAACAGCTCATACACTTGGGCAACCGTAATCGGTGGTTTGGTTGTAACTGTTTGTACTGCTTTGGTGGTTATCGGCGGCATCAAGTCCATATCCAAGGTGTCCGAGATTGTTGTACCGTTTATGGCGATTACATATATCGTATTTGTGTTGATTATTGTGTTTACTCACATTACGGCAATTCCACAGGCTATTGTCAGCATTTTTAAGGCGGCATTTTCGCTCAAGGCTGTTACCGGTGCCGGCGTAGGTATTACGCTCAAGATTGCTATGCAAAAGGGTATCGGCAGAGGTATCTTTTCCAACGAAGCAGGTTTGGGTTCCGCCCCTATTGCGGCAGCTGCCGCAAAGACAAAGGATACAGTTCGCCAGGGTCTTGTTACAATGACGGGAACATTCATTGACACAATCGTAATTTGTACTCTTACCGGATTATCCATTGTGCTTACCAACGCAGATGCAAAGTTTGTTGAGGGCAGTTTTGAGGGCGTTAGCATTACCACCGCTGCATGGCAGGACGGTCTCCCTTGGAGTCCAAGAATCTCTGCATTCGTATTGATGGTGTGCTTAACATTTTTTGCATTTACAACTATTCTTGGCTGGGATTACTATAGCGAAAAGTGTTTTGAATATCTCACCGGTTCAACAAAGGGTATCAAGGCATTTAGGATAACTTATATAGCGGCTGTATTTATCGGTCCATATCTTACAGTATCTGCTGTATGGAATATTGCGGATATATTTAATGGACTTATGGCGTTTCCTAACCTTATCGCATTGTTTGCTCTCAGTGGTGTTGTTGGTAGAGAGACGAGAGCTTATTTTGCCGAAAAGAATCATGACCTAAAGGAAATAAGCAAGCAACATAAATAGTGTTTTCAAAAAATTTAGCGAGGGTGCTATGTCCTCGCTATTATTTTTTGCTTTTTTTAGATATTTCGCACAAAAAAGTAGTTGCTTATGTAGTGGCTTTAATGTATAATACTATTGTTAATATTTTAGTGAACGGAAGGAGTTTTTTTATGAAACACCCAGAAATCGTAGGAAAAATGAGCCTGGAACAAAAGGCAGCGTTTGTTTCCGGTTATGACTATTGGCATCTTGAGGAGGCTCCGGAGCTCGGCCTCCCTAAGATTTGTATTACCGATGGCCCTCACGGTTTGCGTAAGGCAAAGGGCAAGGACTATGTCCCCGAAGAGGGCGAGGCAAAGACCGGTGGTATCGGTCTCGGTAATTCAATCCCTACCACTTGCTTCCCACCTGCGGCTACTTCATCCTGCTCATGGGATGAGGAATTGCTGTACGAAGAGGGCGTAGCAATGGCAGAGGAGTGCCTAAAGGAAAAGGTATCCACCATTCTCGGCCCCGGCACAAACATCAAGCGCGCTCCTGTATGCGGACGTAACTTTGAGTATTTTAGTGAGGACCCATTGCTTTCGGGTAAGTGTTCTGCAGCTGTTATCAACGGCGTACAGTCAAAGGGCGTCGGTACATCCCTAAAGCATTTTGCATGTAACTCACAAGAGGCTTTTCGTATGGTACTTAACGAGGTTATCGACGAGCGTACTATGCGCGAGATTTATTTCCCTGCATTCGAGATTGCTGTTAAGGAAGCACAGCCTTGGACAATTATGAACTCTTACAACCGTATCAACGGTGTATATGCATCTCAGAATGAGTGGATGCAGCAGCAGGTACTGCGTAAAGAGTGGGGCTTCAAGGGCCTTTTGGTTACCGACTGGGGTGCATCAGTTGACAGAATTGACGGCCTCAAGGCAGGCACAGACCTTGAGATGCCTACATCAGGCAAGCTCAATGCCCAAAAGATTGTTGCTGCCATTAAGGACGGCAGTCTGGATGAGGCTGTACTGGACGAGAGAGTTGACAATGTGGTAGAGCTTATTATTAAGTCAAAGCCTGCGCTGGAAAAGGCTCATACATACGACAAGAAGGCACACCACAAGATTGCCCAAAAGATTGCAGAGGGCTCCATGGTGCTGCTCAAGAACGATGACAACATTCTCCCGCTTAAGTCCGGCCAAAAGGTGGCTGTTATCGGCGAGATGGCTAAGGCACCCAGATTCCAGGGCGCAGGTTCATCGGTTATCAATCCTACCATGCTGTCCAACGCTTACGACGAGCTTGTTGGCCTTGGCGTTGATGTTACTTATGCACAGGGTTATTATAAGAGTGCCGGCTCAAAAAAAGAACGCAAGAACAGAATGACAGATGAGCAATTAACTGCTGAGGCTGTTGCTGCTGCAAAGGCTGCAGATGTTGCAGTCGTATTTGTGGGTCTTACTGAGGATTTTGAGGGCGAGGGCTACGATAGAGAGACTATTGATATGCCGGCTAATCACAACAAGCTTGTTGCTGATGTTGCTGCCGCTAATCCTAACACAGTTGTTGTTCTTGCCGGTGGTTCTGTAGTTCTTATGCCATGGCTGGACAAGGCTAAGGCTTTGCTAAATTCAGGTCTCGGCGGTCAGGCAAGCGGTGCAGCTGTTGCCAACATTCTTACCGGCGTTGTTAACCCATCCGGTAAAACAAGTGAGACTTATCCTGTATCATTTGAGGCTAATCCTACATTTGGTAACTATCCCGGCGGTCCTGTTACTTCAGAGCATAAGGAGAGCGTATATATCGGCTACAGATACTACGACGCAGCAAATATGGATGTAGTATTCCCATTTGGTTACGGTCTGTCCTACACCACATTTGAGTACAGTGATATTAAGCTTTCTGCCGATAGTATTAAGGATACTGATACTCTTACCGTTTCATTTAAGATTAAGAACACCGGCGCTGTTGACGGTGCCGAGGTTGCTCAGGTATATGTTGCTGACAAGGAGTCAACCATCTACCGTCCTGTTAAGGAACTGCGTGCATTCAAGAAGGTATTTCTTAAGGCAGGCGAGGAGCAGGAGGTTTCTGTAGAGTTATCCAAGAGAGCATTTGCTTTCTACAATGTTAATATCAATGACTGGTGCGTAGAGTCCGGCGATTTTGATATTATGGTTGCTGCTTCTTCCAGAGATATTAGGCTCACTGCTACAGTGTATGTTGACGCTCCTGCTTGTGATATTCCTGATTACAGAGTTACAGCCCCTGCTTACTACAACGATGTAACAAAGATTACTCGCGACGACTTTGCAGCAGTATACGGACAGCTTCCAAATCCCGAAATCGACCCCAACAAGCGTATCGACAAGTACTGCTGTCTCAATGACGCACGCCATACTAAGTGGGGCGGCAAGCTCTGTGGCCTTATCGAGAAGGTTATGTCAGGTATGGGTAGCGACGCTAACGGCGACGGAAAGATGCTGGCTGCTATGGCAACTCAGATTCCTATTCGTAATTTCGTTCAGATGTCAATGGGTGCATTCAGCGAGAGCCAGGCTGAGGGTCTGCTTATGATGCTCAACGATGACCAGTCATCATTTGTCGGCTTTAGCAGAATCTTTTGGACACTGGGTGGAACTATCGCCAGATTGCCAAAGCTCTTGTCATCTATCTAACAGCGTAGTAGTTGTTGATAAATGATGCTTTGTTGCGTTATATACTGCAATAATCGGAGTGATATTATGAAAAAGTATGCAAAAAGAGTAGTATCCGTATTCCTTGCTGTGATTATGGTGCTTTCCTGCGCGAGCGTTGCATTTGCAAAGGAATCCGTTACACCGGTAATACTTGTTCACGGCTTGGGTGCTACTGCAATATATGATAATCCTAATACAGAAAACGAAACTGAGATTGCCAATATGGGCCTTGGAGATACAAAGTCCATCATTACCGGATTACTCAGCAAGCCCACATTGATATACAAAGTGCTTGATATGTTTGAGCCCAGCCGCAAGCTAAAGGCAGATGACCTTATCGCTGAGCTGGCAGGCTTCGTGGCTGATACAAATATCAATTGCGACAAAAACGGCAATGTCAAGGCCGGACAGGGAGTAAATTCCTATTGGACCGACTCTATGGCAAATCACAAGGATTATTATACAGCGTCCGATAATAACGAGCGCGGCATAGTGCATCAGCTTGTTGATACAGTCGGTGCAAAGAATGTGTATGTGTTCAATTACGATTGGCGCCAGGATGTATGCAAGACAGCAACAGAACTCAACAATTATATAAAATTTGTTAAGAAAAACACCGGTGCAAAAAAGGTGTCCGTTGTGGGATGTTCTTTGGGCGGTAGTGTACTGGCTGCATATATCGACGCATATAAGGGTAACAATGATTTGGAAAGATGTGTGTTTGTTGACGCCGCTTTTCAAGGAGTTGATGTTGCCCGAGCATACGCAAAAGACCTTACAATCACAAGGTCCGCAGTTGACAAGTACATTAAATCCCTTAAGCCGGTGCTGTACGGCGGTCAGTATTCCACTCTTATCCAAATCGCTTATGCTATAGCAGATGTTCGTATTGGCTATGCCGCAGATTATCTCAACAAATTCCTTAAGAACGAAAAGAATGTTGATAAATTGTTGTTAGAGGTTGTTAAGCCTTGGATAGGCAACATCCCCTCGTTGTGGGAGTGTATTCCTTACGATACATTCAACAAAGCGGTTAAGGAAATGAGTGCAATAGGATTTTTGGATAAATCCAGCGGTCTGTATAGCAAAATTAAGAAGTACCACTCTGTTCAGGGCAGGTTGAAGAGTAATCTCTCCGCTATAAAAAAACAGGGTGTACAGGTGGCTATTATTGCGGCCTACGGCACAAAGGGAATTCCCGTTACCGGCAAGTACAAGAACCAAACGGATATTCTCATTGACACAAAGTATGCTGGCGCAGGCGCAACTGTTGCCGACTACGGCTCAAAAATAAAGCGCACCGGCAAATATGTGTCAAAGGATGGAGTTATTGATGCGAGCACTTGTTATCTTAAGGATAACACCTGGTTCTTCAAAAACATTCAGCACATGGCATTTTCCTACAATACACAGGCAACAAAATTGTTGGCCAATATTGTGTGCGGCAAGGTTGCTGCCAATATATCCGCTGTTAAGAAAAAGTACAAGTACGGTCAATTCATTCTTTGTGACCAAGCACAAAAAATAACTAACGTAAAATGATACAAAAAGGCATCCCAAACGGGATGCCTTTTTTACAGTGATGCGTTGTAACATAAAATTTTACCGTCAACTATGTCGATAATACCGTAACTTCCGTTGCCTGCCGCACCGGGATTTAGATAGTATATTCCGTTCACGATTTGGCAGTATGGCTGGTGGGTGTGGCCGAACAGACATATATCAGCCTCCATCTGCCCGGCAGCCTGCTCCAGTTCTGTATATCCATACTTTACATGGTATGGATGACCATGGGTAAAGAAGATTTTTTTCCCACCGGCTGTAATTAGCTTTTGGCGTGGAAGCATACTGTTCCAATCGCAGTTACCGCATACACGCTCCATTTTGATTTTTGGGTACAGATTTTCAATGTAATCAACATCGTCCTCACCATCACCAAGATTGATGAATAGTTGTGTATCATCTTTGTGCCGGTCAATAATGTCAATCATATTGCTGACCCTCCGGTGAGAGTCGGAGGTAACCACTATTCGCATACATAATCCCACTTTCTTTTTCATATTCATTAGTATGATTATACTATGTAGGAGGATAATTTTCAATGAAAAACCCTAACGATGATGCTATTTTTAAGATGGCAAAAAACAACAACATAAATATTAATGAACTAAAGCAAGCTGCAGAGAACGGTAAAGTGGATGATTTTATTGACAAAAAGCTATCCAAAGAGGCTTCCCAAAAAATAAAAAACATACTAAGTGATAAATCCGCCACGGAGAAATTATTGTCCACCCCACAGGCTAAGGAATTAATGAATAAGCTACTGAATAACAAGTAAAAAAGGACATAACTATGGATAATATAAATGACATTATATCAAGTTTATCTCCCCAAGATATAGATATGCTAAAGGATGTGGCATCTTCTATATTAGGCCAGAGCGATAGCGAGCAGAGTCCGGCACACACAACTCCTGCAGCCAATAACGGTCTTGCAGGGTTGGGGCTCAATGCCGACGATTTCAATATGATAATGAAAGCAAAAAGGATTTTTGATAATATGAACTCCGCGTCCTCAAAAAACGCCGATTTAATCAATGCACTCAAACCCCATTTGTCAGAAAAATCACAGCAAAAGGCGGACCAGGCAATGAAAATACTCAGACTGTTTGAGATACTGCCTTATTTGAAGGATTTGTTTTAATGCCAAGCTTTAATACGTCAGATATAAATGAGGCAAAGAGGCGTGTGGAAGAGATGCGCCGACGAGCCCGTAATATTGTTGATGAAACACCTCGGGAGGAAGCTCCTATATTATCTAACGCTCAGAATAAAGACATACCCACATCCAATCCCATAACTTCATTTATGTCCGGTATATTAGGGGACGGTGAGGATAACTCGTCAGCGTTGGTATTGGCTCTTATACTTATATTGTCTAAGGAAAATGCCGATAATATGCTTATTCTTGCGTTGCTGTATATTTTGTTATAATTACTTATGGAATTCTTGCTAATAATATGTTATAGTATAAAATTAGTAAACATTGTAATTATCGGAGGATAAATATGGAATATACAGCACACAGTATAAGCAATGGCGTCAGTTATGTGGCTATACCTGCTGACAGATTTAAAACTAATGAATTGGCTATCGACTTTTGTTTGCCTTTGAGGGAGGGCACGGCAGCTGTAAACGCGTTGACAGTTTCGTTGCTTACCAATTCATCCCGGCAGTTCCCGGACAAGTTGAGTATCAGTAAGGAGCTGTCCAGATTATACGGTGCATCTCTGAATACCGTGGTCCAAAAAATCGGCGAGAATCATTGTCTGCGTATTGTAATGTCAGGCTTGGATGATAGATTCAGTCTTGGGGATAGCATTAGTGTTGAGTGTATTAGGATGTTGATGTCCTTAGTGTTCAACCCGCATTTGGATGACAATGGCGAGTTTTTTGATGCTGACATTAATCGTGAAAAGCGAATTTTGACAGAAAAAATCCAAAGTCAGCAGAACGAAAAAAGAATTTATGCTTTGGACAGAATGCAGGAGATAATGTTCAAGAACGAGCCTTTTGCAGTCAATAAGTATGGCAAAGTGGCCGATGTGGAGCATATCACGTCTTCCGATGTAAAGTCCACATGGCAGACAATGCTCACTACTGCAAAAATACAGATTACATCAGTTGGCTCAGCAGATACAGAGGCTATGCTTAAGGTGATTAACGAATATTTCGATGGCTTAGACAGAAAATATGCGCTACCGGTAAAGGCTGTATTTGTGCCAAGGGCGAAGTCCGTTAACACTGTAGAAGAGGCTATTGATGTTAAGCAGGGCAAATTAGTACTTGGCTTTAGAGTTGATATGGAGCCTAATGACAGTAACACTGCCGCTATGAGGGCATTTTGTGACGTATTTGGCGGTGGCCCGTACTCAAAGCTATTTGCTAATGTTAGAGAAAAAATGTCTCTCTGTTACTACTGTTCTGCCAGATATGACAGGCGCAAGAGTATCATCATCATTCAGTGCGGCTGTGAGAGGCATAATATGGACAAGGCTATTAACGAGATTCTTAACCAGCTTGATGCTATCAAATCCGGCGATTGTGATGAAGAATTACAAGCATCCAAAATCGGTTTGTGTGACGCTATTAATTCTACGGCTGACGATTCTATTGTATTGCAATCCTGGTACTCAAACCAAATTACCGATGATGTTATCAAGACCCCTGCTCAGTCATCCAGGGAGAATATGAATGTAACCAAGGAACAGGTAATTAGGTGTGCATCACTTTTGAGCTTGGATACAGTGTACAAGCTGTACGCAAAGGAGGAACAGTAATGAATATTAGAGAGATAAAGTCCTCAATATTGAACGAGCAATACTATGCTATTAAGCATCCTACCGGCCTAAACATCTATGTTATGCCTAAGGAGAATTATTCCTCAACCTATGCAATTTTTGGCACAAAATACGGTTCAATAGACAACAGATTTAAGCGAAGCGACAGTGACACCTGGACAGAGGTGCCTGAGGGTATTGCTCATTTTTTGGAGCACAAGCTTTTTGAGAGTGAGGAGCTGGATGCCTTTGCTCGATATGCAAAGACCGGTGCCAGCGCAAATGCTTATACATCATTTGATAAAACCTGCTATCTGTTTCAATGCAGTGCTAATTTTAAGGAGAGTTTGGAGATACTTCTGGATTTTGTGCAAAATCCATACTTCACTGCCGAGACTGTCCAAAAGGAGCAGGGTATCATAGGCCAGGAGATTACTATGTATCAGGATGTTGCGGGCTGGATGAGTATGTTCAATCTGCTGAGATGTCTGTATCATAATCATCCGGTCAGAATTGATATTGCCGGTACTGTAGAGTCCATATCCCATATTACGGACAAGCTGCTCTACGATTGCTACAACACATTTTATAACCTAAATAATATGGCTCTTGCCGTAGTTGGCAATGTGACTGTGGATGAGGTTATGTCAGTTTGTGACCGATGCCTAAAACCGGCGGAGCCATTGTCTATCGAAAGGTCATTTGACGATGAGCCCGATAGTATTGTACAGGATTATGAGGAATATCATTTGGCTATGTCGGTACCGGTGTTCTCATTTGGATACAAGGAGACTTGCAAAAAGCCTATTCAAAGCCAGCGTGATTATATTGAGACTAATATTTTGCTTGATATTATTGCAGGAGAAACCTCTCCATTGTATAATAATTTGTACAACAAGGGACTCATTAATGATTCCTTTAGCAAGGAATATTTTATTGGATACGGTTACGAGTGCGTGATTTTTGAGGGAGAGAGCGTTGATGCCAAATCTGTTTCAAACGCCATCAAGACAGAGATTGCGCGCCTCAAAAAAGAGGGCATAGATGCAGATTTGTTTGAGGGTGTTCGTCGTTCTCAGTATGGCAGAGAGATTATGTCCTACAACGATATTGACGCAATTGCCAATTCCCTTATTGCCTGCGATTTTAATAATTGGGATATGTTCGGGGCTATGGATATATACAGGGATGTTACCCTGCAGGATATAGAGAACAGATTGGCAACTATGTTTGATGACAGCAGATGTGCGTTGTCCGTGGTTAAAAATAAAGAATAGAGGAAAGAATAATGAGTGATTATACAAGAGTGTTTTTTGATGGCCTTGGCATCAGCTTTGATTTGCCTTCAATTGCATTTACAGTCTTTGGATACAGCGTTCACTGGTATGGATTGATTATTGCTTTTGGCTTTGGCTTAGCAGTACTGTACGGAGGCCGTATGGCATACAAGTGGAAGATGAGCTTGGATGGTATGACTGATGTACTGATTTGGGGCACATTGTTCGGTATCGTATGTGCCAGATTATATTATGTTGCCTTTGAGTGGAGCTATTACAGTCAGCACTTAAATGAAATTCCTGCAATTTGGAACGGCGGTATTGCAATTTACGGTGGTATCATCGGCGCATTGATTGGTGCAGCAATCGGATGTAAGATTGGCAAAATTAATTATCTCAATCTCCTTGATTTAGGCGCTTTAGGTTTGCTTATCGGACAAGGCATTGGCAGATGGGGTAATTTCTTTAACCAGGAGGCCTTTGGCACAAATACGGATACTGCACTTTTTCGTATGTGGTCCACAAAGATTAGGGATACCTTGCAGGCTTCATCCGAGCTTTTGGCGGCAAAGGGCGTGGAGGTAGACCCAAACAGCGCTGTGCATCCAACATTTCTTTATGAGAGTATATGGTGTCTGCTAAGCTTTGTTGTATTGCACATTATAGTCACCAAGTTCCGTAGTTTTAAGGGCGAAATATTTATGCTCTACGGCGTGTTATATGGAGCCGAGCGTATGGTGGTTGAGGGTATGCGCACCGACTCATTGTACATCGGCGATACCACAATCAGAGTATCCCAATTGCTTTCGGCAATTATCGTCGTTGTTTCGGCCGTTGCCTTTTGCTATTTCTTTACTAAATCAAGACAAAACAAATTGCCAAAAGCCCTTGTTCTCGACAATTTGGATGAGCTTGAGGATATCAATCGCAAACAGAGGGAAGAGGCAGCGGCAGAAAAGCAGGCAAAAAAAGAACGCCGCCGGGCTAAGAGGGAAGAGAAGGAGAAAAACAAATGCAAATAATTGACGGAAAAGCAGTATCAAAAGCTGTTAAATATAGGGTTAAGGCAGAATGTGATACCCTTAAGGCTAAGGGCGTTGTGCCCGGTCTTGCAGTTATTATAGTTGGCGAGGACCCGGCATCACAGGTTTATGTGCGTAACAAGGAGCGTGCTTGTGAGGAATGTGGATTTTACAGCAAAAAGTATGCCCTGCCGGCGGATATTACTCAGCAAGAACTCAATGACCTTGTTATGCAGCTTAATGCCGACCCAAGGATAAACGGTATTCTCTGCCAACTTCCATTGCCATCACATCTTGATGACAAGGAGGTAATCAATCTTATTGACCCTATCAAGGATGTTGACGCATTCCATCCTGTCAATGTGGGTGCCATTATGATTGGCGATTACAATTTTTTGCCCTGCACCCCTGCCGGAGTTATGGAGCTTATTCATTCTACCGGCGTTGATGTAACCGGCAAAAAGGCAGTGGTTATTGGCAGAAGCAATATAGTGGGCAAGCCGATGGCAATGCTCCTGTTACACGAAAATGCAACTGTCGAGATTACTCACTCCCGTACCCAAAATTTGGCTGATATTACAAGCGAGGCGGATATTCTTGTGGCCGCTATAGGCAAGGCGAAGTTTGTTACCTCCGATATGGTCAAGGAGGGCGCTGTGGTTATTGATGTGGGTATGAATCGTGACGAGGACGGCAAGCTCTGTGGCGATGTTGATTATGATGGCGTAAAGGATAAATGCTCCTTTATCACCCCGGTGCCCGGCGGCGTTGGACCTATGACCATTGCTATGCTTATGCAGAATACTCTCACAGCAGCAAAGATACAAAACAATATTGGATAGGTGAAATATGACTGTAGAAGAAAAAGTTATTGACAGACTTATTGAGTTGGGTTATCACATCTCCTTTGCAGAATCCTGCACCGGGGGTATGTGCTGCTCCACCCTTGTTGGTATCGGCGACGCGTCCAAGGTTTTGGACGTATCTTTTACCACCTATGCCCCTGAGGCAAAGAGCAAGTTCCTCGGCGTGTCACCGGATACTATTGATAATTTCGGAGTAGTATCTACCCAAGTGGCAGAGGAAATGTGCCGCGGCGTTGCCAAAGTTGCCGGCTCCCGGGTTGGCGTTGGCATTACCGGTGTTGCCGGTCCTACCGGCGGCACAGAGCGAACTCCGGTGGGTACTGTATGCTTTGGCTTTTATATAGACGGCCGTGTTTATACCACCACCCGGCATTTCGGCGATTTGGGGCGTAATAACGTACGCGCCCAAGCCACAGAATTTGTTTATATTACTTTGGATAAATTGTTAAATAATGCTTGATTTTTTCTTATCGGTTATGTAAAATAATACCCGATGCTGGTGTGGCGCAGTTGGTAGCGCAACTGATTCGTAATCAGTAGGTCTTTGGATGTATTTAAGGATATACATTATCGCTGTGCTGTATAACAAACAAAATTGAATAATCGCTGGTGTGGCGCAGTTGGTAGCGCAATTGATTCGTAATCAATAGGCCGTCAGTTCAAGTCTGATCACCAGCTCCATAGGACAGGATTTTTTGCCTGTCCTATTTTTTTGAATAGTTATTGATAAATGTTGTAATATATGGTAAAATAATCTTGCTACGCAGTTTAATATTTTCTCAAAAGGGCATACTTTTGTAAAAATGTATGCTTTGATTTCATGTACCTTTTGGGAATGAACTGTGTAGCAACAGATCAGAGCTGCGTTTTATTGCGTAGCTTCGGCTACGCATTTTTTTGCTTGACGGAGGAAGAAAAATGAAAAAGATTATTAGTTTGTTTTTATCAATTACAATTTTTATCACAGCAATACCGCTTAGTGGATTTGTTGATATAAATATTCCAAGTCTTGAAAATTTGTTTACATTTCGTGCATCTGCAGCAGGTCAAACAACTATTGAAATCGAAAATGAAGAAGAAAAACATTTAGTTGGCTCATTATTTGCTGTAAGTGCTTCATACAAGTCGGATACTTATGAGCCTAATTCAGATACAATAAGTTATGAAATAAAGGGCGATTCTTCAGGCCTAATTGTTGATGGCAGTATGTCCTGTATTGGTACAAAAGAAGATGGAATCGTATCTATACCGTTAAAAGCTGTAAAAGTTGGATCATATACCGTTACGATGAAAACAATTGATGGTGCAACAGATAGCATAACAATTTTAATAAGTGATGAATCATATGATGTATACTTAGCACAAGAAATACTCAAAAGAAATAGTTTCCTTACAGCAACCGATACCATTATAAAGTCATCTGATTATGGTTGGATGCAAAGTAATGAAGCAATGATATATTTTAATGATTTAAGTGCACAAGAATATGTTGAAACTATGATTATTAGAGTTCTTATTGGAAAAGCAATTGATGAAAAAAATATTCTTGAATCATATGCTAAGGCAACATCTCTTGTAACACAATGCATGTCTGGAATTAAAGGAATATATTCGACCATTACGGAAGAAACAACTTTTGATTCTATAAATGATGCATCAATTGAAAAAAGTATAAAGGATTATGTGTCGGGATTTTATCAATTTAATGTTTTCGATACATTATCAGCTACAATAAAAGGTGCAACAACTATATCACAAGCAGTAAAACAGGCTTCATACTATAGAGTTATTTCCGATATTCTAAGTGCAGAAGAAATAAGCAATATGTTGTCTGTTACTGCCTCTTCACTTTATGAATCCGAATATCGCAATACTCTTGTTGCTGCATTTGGAAACATAATAGACATTGTAGAAAATACAGACTTAAAAATATCCGAATATTTTGCTAATACTGCTATAGATTATGGTGTTAACACATTAAAATCCTTGACTTTAGGTGTTGCAAAAGCTTTTGCATTTAATTCATTAAACGCGGTAGCACCCGGACTGGGATCAGTTATTTCTGCTGGAATGACAGTTTATGAAATCTGTAAAGCAATTGATAATTTAAGTAAAAATAAGCTTGAAACTGTTGAAATAAACTTGTCGGCTGTTAGTGCTCTTTGTGAAGTATTTAAACATGCGGTAACATCATACGCAAGTAGTTTTGAAAACAATCCAGATAAATATGCTAAAATAATTGTTGAAAACTATAAATATTTATTAACAGCAGATAGAATTGCAGTAGAAATCCAACAGGAAAATATTGATATATTAAGCAAAAGTTTACTGGATTCAATATCGGTACAGCCTGCCTTTTCATTATCTCAATTACTTAAGAATATTGATCTTTATGGTGGCAAAACAAATCCTTTATATTCTCAATATTTAGTAAACGAACGATATCCTGTAATGCTTGACACTTTAGAGAGTATTATTGATAATGAATATCTTTATGTGAAAACAGTAACAGAAGATTTTCTCTACTATTCTTACGGAATGGATTTATACGAGTATACATCGGATTTATGGGATATAGAGACTAAATATATTATCACATTGGATTCTAATTTTTCTGATGAAAATAATTCGTTTAAAAAGGAATTTGTATATTATGCTGAAGGCGAAACATTAGATGAACGTTGTATGCCGTTTTTACGTCCGGGCTATGATTTTGTAGGATGGTATACAGATAAAGAGTGTACAAAAGAATATGATGTGCAAAAAGAAATAAAAAACAACT
Organism: Eubacterium sp.; assembly: GCA_051881195.1. Taxonomy (GTDB): domain Bacteria; phylum Bacillota; class Clostridia; order Oscillospirales; family Acutalibacteraceae; genus Eubacterium_R. The sequence continues at coordinate 31,738 of JBJEPK010000052.1, forward strand.
TTATTCTTTATGCGAAATGGGAGAAACAATTATCTTACAGAAATAATGATGATGGTACAGCTACTATTACAAGTTTAAATTCTAGGCAATCGAGCCTATTAAATGTTGTGCAAAATGGGGCAATGGAGAGCGAAACCGTTTTATCTAAAATTGGTGAAGCAGAAGCAGTTGTTCCTCTGTTTGTAGATGGTAAAGCTATTGTATCTATGGATTCTAATACAATTTCTTCAAATTGTAGTTCTGTTTATATCTCAGAGATAGTTGAGAATATAGCAACTGATGCGATTAATAAATCAACAGTAATATACTGCTGGACTGATAGCTATGCATATCAGTTTGCCAAAGACAATGGATATGATTTTGTTTTAATAGATAAAAATGATTCTGATATAGAAGAAACACCAGCTGAATATTTTAGATATTCTTTCAATAGTAACACAAAAAAGGCAACAATTAATGGCCTTATTGAGGATTATAATCCGGTATCACTAACGATTCCAAGTATAATTGATGGTTATACAGTAACTAGTATAAGCCAAAATGCTTTTAGAGGTCTAACCAATCTTTCTAATGTTTATATTTCTGACGGGATTAGTAGTATAGGCAACTATTGTTTTGAAAATTGTGGAAATTTGATTTCAGTATCATTACCAGAAAGTATTATTCTTATTGGAGACAGCGCGTTCAATTATTGCAACAAATTAAAAAAAGTGTATATAACAGATATATCTGCTTGGTGTAATATAAGTTTTCTTAATGTTACATCTAATCCTTTATACTATGCTGAAAATTTAATTTGGAATGGATCTGTGTTGACCGGAGAAATTGAAATTCCAAATACCGTAAGTAAAATTCCAAATTATACATTTAAAAATTCAAAAATTAAACAAGTATCATTGCCAGAAACGATAGATAGCATAGGAGGACATTCTTTTTATAACTGTTCCTCTCTTGTGAGTATTAATTTGCCTGACAGTATAACAAATATAGGAGTTCGTGCTTTTAAAAATTGTTCAAGTCTTACTAAAATTAAACTTCCATATGGCATTTCAGTTATAAGAATGGAATCATTTTATGATTGCACTAGTTTGGCTGAAATAACAATCCCTCCAAATGTTCAAATGATAGGATCTTACGCTTTTGGCGGATGTCAATCATTAAGAAAAGTTAATATTGAAAATATAGAATCTTGGTGTAGCGTAAATTTGTGGAGTTATGAAGATACTAGTCCTTTTACTTATGGTGCAGATCTATATTTAAATGGCGAAAAGTTAGAAACACTAATTATTCCAAATAATGTTGATACAATATGTAAATATACTTTTGCAGGTTGTGGCAGTGTCAAATCGGTAATTATACCAGAAAGCGTTAAAGAAATTGAAACAAGTGTATTTGCACATTGTGGTGGATTAAAAGATGTGGTAATCTCGGATTCTGTAACTTCAATAGGTTCAAGTTGTTTTGCATATTGCGAATCTTTAAAAAATGTAAATATTCCTCTTCAACTTTTACAAATTAGTGATTGCACTTTTTTTGGTTGTTCTTCGATAGAAGAAATATATATCCCCGACAATATTAAAAGCATAGGTTTATATTCATTTCGTAATTGTACAAGCTTAGTTGATATAACAATACCTGATAGTGTAACACATCTTGAACAATACGCTTTTGAAAACTGTTCTTCCGCAAAAAATATTGTTATTGGCGATGGCGTTACTGGGAATATTTATGGTGCTTTTACTAATCTAAAATCACTTGAAACAATTATTGTTGGAGATAGTGTTGAAAGTATAGAAAGACCCGATTCCAGTTATAATGCTTTCTTTGAAAATTGTAAAAATTTAAAAAGTGTTGTTTTAGGAGAAAGTATTACAAAATTAGATTCTGAGACTTTCAGCGGATGTAGTGCACTATGTGAAGTTAATATTCCAAATGGAATTACTCAAATTAACAACAGTACATTTTATAATTGTTCTTCCTTGGAAAATATAATTATACCTAGTAGTATAACTAGTATTGGCGATTATGCTTTTTACGGATGTGTTTCGTTGAACAATATCAATATTGAGAACAATATAAAAAGCATAGGTTCGTGTGCTTTTGGTAATTGTACTTCATTAACTCAATTTATAATTCCTGAGGATTTAACTATAATTGAGCGTAATACATTTAAAAATTGCAGTTCACTTGATAGTGTCTACATAAGTGATAGTGTCAAAGAAATTTTGCCTGGTGCATTTTATGGATGTGTTTCTCTGAAAAATTTAAAACTGGGAAACAATATTGAATTTATACGTGGTGAAAGGTATTATTTTACTGATGATTTAGGTGCATTTCAGGGATGTGCATCATTAAATGATGTTGTAATACCAAATAGTACAAAAGAAATAGATAGGTGTTCTTTTAAAGAATGTATGTCCCTTAAGTCTATAACTATAGGCGACAGCCTTGAGAAAATTGGAGGCGAAGCATTCTATGGTTGTTCTGCTTTAAAAGATATATACATTTCTGATTCTATAATGCACATAGGTCAATATGCGTTTGATAATACGGCTTATTATAATGATAACAATAATTGGAATGACGGAGTTCTATATTTGCATAATTATATTATAGCTACAAAAAATGATATAAAATCATGTTCTATTAGAAACGGAACTATAACAATATCAAGTAGTGCCTTTGACAATTGTCTAAATATCAAGACTTTGGTCATTCCTAAAACAATTAAAAATTTAGGCGGAATGAATGATTACTCTTTTTTGGCATTAAGAAATGTTTTTACTGAAATATTTTATGAAGGAACAGAAAGTGAATGGAAACAAATTTTTTCGCACGATTTTCATCAAGGTAGAATTCATTATAATGCACCAAACAATCATTATATTCTTGTTAATTCTGTTGACGCAACATGTACGGAAGAAGGTAAAAATGAATATGAATGTAGTTGTGGATACAAGAAAGCAGATTATATTGAACCATTAGGACATAATTATGAGTTCGTCGAGAAGACAGAACCCACTTGCGACTGGCACGGATACACTAAGTATTATTGTAACAGGTGCGAACAGTACTTTTATGATGATTATGTAGATGAACTCGGGCACACTCAAGGCATACTTTTGGAAGCTGTTTCTCCTACTTGTACTACAATTGGATATAACAAATACATATGCAGTGTGTGTAATAATGAGTTTTTCGAGTATATAGAAAAATTGGATCACTCTAAAGAATTAGTTGAAAACAGAGAAGCTACTTGTTCAGTTGGGGCAACTGCACGGTATTATTGCTCCAGAGGTGATCATTATATTTGGGAACAAACATCGTCTGCCAATGGTCACAATTATGTTGATGGAATTTGCAAAATTTGTGGAATGAGTGATGACTGGTTATATTCTTTTAGCGTGGATTGTGGAGGAATATGTATAGAAGGATATTCTGGTGATGAATCGGAAATAGTTATTCCTGATATGATAGAAGGATATAGAGTAACAAAAATTGGAAACTATGCTTTTTCAAACAATTCAAATATTACAAGTATAGTTTTTCCAGATACACTAATTAACATTGGAGACGGAGTGCTTCGAGGATGCAGTAGTATTTCTAGTATTACCATTCCAGAAAATGTTACGAAAATAGGGGATTCCGCGTTTGCTTATACAAACATAGAAAGAGTTGTTTTTAATGCTACAAAATGTTCAATGTCTTATATAGATGATGATTATTTTTTATATGGCGACTGTGGAAACAATGCAATTTATTGGGGCGGAGGCGGTCACTTCCCGTATTGCAAAGAAATTGTTTTTGGTGATAATGTAGAATACATACCTTCGACTTTTTCTACATTAAATGATAATTTAACATCTATAGAATTTTCAAGTTCTTTGGAAACAATAGGTTATTGTGCATTTTATGGATGTGAGAATTTGTCAAGTATTACAATTTCGAATCATAAATTAACTATTGAAAACTGGGCGTTTGATAGTTGTAAAAAATTAAATGATGTATATTATTCTGGAACAAAATCTCAATGGAGTAATGTAAATATTAAAAAAGGAAATGATGCTTTATTAAATTCTAATATTCGTTGTGCTGATGGTGCAATTTGCAAAGAACACAACTGGGATGATGGTGTTGTACAAGTTATCCCAACATGTAAAGAAAAAGGTAAATTATTGTGCACTTGCTTAATTTGCGGAATAACAAAAACTGAAGAAATACCTATGCAACATAATTTTATTGATGGCGTTTGTGGAACATGTGGTATGCTTGAAGAAGATTGTATTGAATCAGAACATCCGTATACCAATAATTATGATAATACATGGACAATCAATAAGCCAAATGCTAAACGCATAGCCATAACATTTTCTAAAGGCACAGAAACAGAATCGTGTGATTATATTTATCTATATGATTCAGAAAACAATCAAGTTGGAAAATACAGTGGAACTAATCTTGCAGGAAAAAGAGTATCTGTAAAAGGCGATACAGTAAAAATAAGACTTGTTACTGATAGTTCTGTAACATATTATGGTTTTGCTGTAACGAATGTTCAAGTGTATTATGATGATTGCCCCCATCTAGAAACTGAGCTGCGTAATCAGAAATCTGCAAATTGTGCAGACTCCGGATATACTGGCGATATATGCTGCATTGAGTGTGATGAGATTATTACTAAAGGGGAAATAATACCTAAAACCGATAATCATAATATGGTAGAAAATATTATTACACCAACTTGCACAGAACAAGGCTATACAGAGTACTACTGTCGTGATTGTGATTATTCTTATAAAACTGATTATGTTTCTTCAACCGGAATACATACTTATGTTAACGGATTCTGTAAAGATTGCAAAGCAAAAGATCCTGATTATGTATTACCTGTTATAAATTCTGGTGAATCGCAAACCGTTGAAATCAATAATGGTGGAGATTATTACTATGTAACATTTACTCCAAAATCAAATGGCAGTTGCACTTTCTATTCTACAGGTGATTATGATACTTATGGTTATCTGTATGATGAGAATATGAATGAGTTAAACTCTAACGATGATGGTGGAGAAAATTATAATTTTTCTATCAATTACGATTTGCAGGCAGGGAGAACATATATATTTGCCTGCAGAATGCTTAATTCGTATGAAACAGGTACATTCAATGTGACTTTGGAATTTGACAAGGAAGAGCATGTGCATTCATATGTAACAAAAGTTGTCAATCCAACCTGTGCTGCTAAAGGATATACCACATATACTTGTGAATGTGGTGATAGTTATATTGATAACTATGTAAATGCAACAGGTCACACTTATGATCGTGGTAAAGTAACAAAAGCTGCTACATGTACTGCAACAGGAGTAAAGACTTACACCTGCTCAAAATGTGGGGAAATAAAGGCTGAAACTATTGCAAAAACAGCCCACACATACAAGACCACAACCACAAAAGCAACAACAAGCAAAAACGGCTCTGTTGTAACAAAATGTACTGTATGCGGTTATGTTTCAAAAACAACATCAATTCCATATGTTAAGACTGTAACGCTTTCGGCAACATCTTATACATATGACGGAAAGGTTAAGAAACCAACTGTAACAGTCAAGGACAGTAAGGGTAATAAGATTGCTTCAAGCAATTATACTGTTACATATCAGAGCAGCAGAAAGAGCGTTGGTAAGTATTCCGTAAAGGTTACATTTAAGGGTAATTACAGCGGAACAAAGACTCTGTATTTCACTATAAATCCAAAGGGCACGAGTATTTCAAGTGCTACAGCAAAATCAAAAGGATTTACTGTAAAGTGGAAGAAGCAGGCAACCCAAACTACAGGATACGAAATTCAGTATGCAACAGACAGCAAGTTTACTAAGAATAAGAAAACTGTTATTGTAAGCAAGAATAGTACAACATCAAAGACAATTTCAAAGCTTTCAGCAAAGAAAAAATATTATGTTCGTATTCGAACCTACAAAACAGTAAAAGTCAATGGTAAATCTACAAAGATTTATTCAAGCTGGTCAAAAGCTAAGTATGTAACTACAAAAAAATAAACCTTGTTCCTAAAAGCCGATCTCACAGGAGGTCGGCTTTTTCAATTTAGGCTGGACATTGAAACTCCTTTGTGGTATGTATTTGTACTGCAAAGGAGTTGATTATTTATGAATACACTTCAAGAACTATGGTACGGGAACATCAGACCGAATGAAGATAAAATTATTACTGATGAAGAAAAAGCGTTAGTTTCGCTGATTGCAAAGCATCACGAGACATTATCCTCTTCCCTCAAGGATGAAGATTTGGTTGTATTTGAAAAATATGTTGATTGCTTCACTGAATACGCTTCGCTGATTGAATGTCAGGCATTTGAGATAGGATTCAAGTTAGCAGTAAAACTGTTGATGTATAGAGAATAGGCTCGCCATTGTGTTGACGAGCCTTAAACTTAATATCCTTCTTCATCGGCAAAGTTTTTGCCTTTGCTGTATGGTTGGAAATTTGGAGTTTGTTCTTTGATTTGTTCAATTAACTTTTCGCCGTCATAATTACCGTTTTTGTAATCAGTAATTTTAGGTTCAAACATCTCAATCCAATTGTAATAATCATAAAAGAAATCGTAGCTGTCAAGCTTGCTTCTTGTGCAG
>JBJEPK010000053.1:0-1622 GCA_051881195.1 Eubacterium sp.
TTTCGATATTGTATTGAAAATAAAAAACACCCTGCATCGCAGAGTGGGCACAACAAAAAAGAGGCAAAATGCCTGTAATTCCCTGCTTTCCCACTTGCCCAAAAGCGAAATCCACACATAGCTCGTCTCCCGACTTATGATATAGCATCGCATGTGGGCGCTCCTTCTCGTTGCCGATGGATTGCACCCCCTTCGTCAAATACGGTAATGGCGGTTGCTCAGGATTCTCACCTGATTCCGTTAGCTATGCATTATTTTATTTTCTTCTGAATTATAGCACGGCTCTGAATTAATTACAAGAATTATTTTTATTCTCGCCTATTGAAAAATGAAAATATCGTGCTATAATGTTTTTAATGAACAAATATAGGAGATGATTATATGCAAAAAAAAGATATTGACTGGTCAAGTCTCGGTTTTGGATACATCAAGACCGACAAGCGTTTTGTCGCTACATACAAGGATGGCAAGTGGGACGACGGTCAGCTTATCGACGATGACAAAATAGAGATGAGCGAGTGTGCCTGCGTACTGCAATATGCTCAGACCTGCTTTGAGGGTCTTAAGGCATATACCACCAAGGAGGGCAAGATTGTTTGCTTCCGCCCCGACCTCAATGCCAGCCGTATTGCCGATTCCTGCCGCGGACTGGAGATTCCGCCTTTTCCGGAGGACAAGTTTATCCAGGCCGTAAAGGCAGTAGTTGAGGCTAATGCAGAGTGGGTACCACCATTTGGCAGCGGCGCTACTCTTTACATCAGGCCATTCATTTTTGGTATCAATCCGGTTATCGGTGTAAAGCCGGCTGACGAATATCAGTTTAGAATGTTCTGCACACCTGTCGGCCCTTATTTTAAGGGCGGCGCAAAGCCGATTACCATCCGTGTGTCCGATGTTGACCGTGCGGCACCAAGAGGCACCGGCAATATCAAGGCAGGACTTAACTACGCTATGTCACTGCATAATATCGTGGACGCTCACAATCAGGGCTATGACGAGAATATGTACCTTGACCCTGCTACCAGAACAAAGGTTGAGGAAACCGGTGGCGCTAACTTCCTGTTCGTTACCAAGGACGGCAAGGTTGTTACTCCAAAGTCCGACTCCATTCTTCCGTCAATCACTCGTCGCTCGCTGATGATTGTTGCCGAGAAGTATCTCGGCCTTGAGGTTGAGCAAAGAGAGGTCTATGTTGACGAGTTAAAGGACTTTGCAGAATGTGGCCTTTGCGGTACTGCTGCTGTTATCTCCCCTGTTGGCAAGATCGTTAACCACGGCCAGGAGATTTGCTTCCCATCAGGTATGGAGGAGATGGGACCTGTAACCAAGAAGCTGTACGACACCCTTACCGGCATCCAAATGGGCGAAATCGAAGCTCCGGAGGGCTGGATTTGCGAAATCTGCTAATATAAATCAAGCGTTGGAGAACTGAACTCCAACGCTTTTTTATTTATGACTTATGGCTAACTATCTCATAGACTCTTCGTAAGCCTTGATCATCTTTTTAACCATCTGGCCACCGACTGAGCCGGCCTCCTTAGAAGTAAGATGACCGTTGTAGCCCTGGTTAAGGTTAACACCAACCTCTCAGTGCGTTTTTTTGCATATTAAAATGCACTGAT
>JBJEPK010000054.1:0-37313 GCA_051881195.1 Eubacterium sp.
CGTTATAGCCTAACATAAAATGTGATTTTTCTTTTTTAACACCTAATGTAGAAACAGCAACTGTACTTCCTTTTTCTATTCCATCAAAGCAGAAATTAAAGCTTGTTAAATCACCCCAGCGAACAGTGGGTATTACTCTGATACCGTTTTCCTGTAAATAGGAACCTACCCACCTATTTTTGAATGTACTGAATAATTGTAATGCTATGGGCATTTCCACATACATACTGAAATCGGGTGTCAGCACCGCTTTGTACTGCTTTAGTGTTTCAATTTTCTTTTCAGGGTTGTTGTATATATTCTCGAACCTATAATCGTCAAGAAAGAAATGCACAATGCTACCATAATCATCACTTTTATTAACTTTATCATAACCTATTAGCTTTACATCTTCAAGACTTATTTCCTGTTTTTTAACAAGAGGCAGTTTGAACATACCAACGCCGTTAAATTGATTTCTGAGAAATAACGACTCATTTCTCAATTCATAGCTTGTAATACTATCATCTCCTTAATTAAATATACGAACACTTGTTCGTCAACTTCGTATATTAGAAATTAAAACTACTATTGTCAAACTTTTATATAAAATTTAATAAAATATAGTGTCTATACGCTATATTTCAAGAAAATGTTAACCCAAAAATCAAGCATATATTTAGAGGAGAAATCACCGACCGATAACTTAAAAGGACAAACAAACCGAGAGTGATTAAAACACCCTCGGCTTATTTGTATGAATTTTACAAAGCCTTTCGTCGAATAAGACTTTTATTGTTCAACAGTCCATGTAAATTCATTTCCGCATCTTTTTTGAAATACTTTGACATCTTGAAACATATCAATAACTCTATTTATTTCATTTCGTATATCGTCATTTGTTTTCGATACATTGATAAATCTTGCTATACGGTCCTCTTCCCATGGTTCTTCTAAAAAATCATCTAGCCCATCAAGATTCATACCCGTATTGCTCGGAAGTTCCAATTGTTTAATAAGTAATTTATAAAAGCCATATAAATATCTTTCATTTGCAACATCTATTATCATTTCTTTTTTTGCCATGTTGATATCTCCTTTAAATAATTTCATAAAATGTATTTCCGTGGTCAGTAGTCGGGCAGTTTGCCATAATGTTTAAGCCAATAATCAGCTCCGTTTTCACCGTCTTTTGTAGCATTACCGGCAACAATAGCTATATTTGTACTTAATTCACAATGGCAATTAGGATGCACGGGAATCCCTGCGTCTTCATCAATGGGTAAAATAACACCGTTTCGGGAATAACAATAGGCACAGGTATGCGGTCCGATATGTGTTTCCCATCGTTTCCAATTTTTGCTTTCCTGAGTTATAGGCACAAATGTATCAAGTAAACTTTTTTGTGATATACGGTACTATATAGCCTGTTACTTTATTAATATACATTATTTCATCTCCTTTTGCAAATTATTATCCATTATGGATAAGTTCACAGATTATAGATGAAAGCTACTATTGTCAAGCTTTTATGTAAAATTTAATAAAATACAGTGTCTATACGCTATATTTCAAGAAAATGTTAACCAAAAAATCAAGCATATATTTAGAGGAGAAATCACCGACCGATAACTCAAAAACAATTATAAAAAATTTCAAAATTTCTCTTGACTATCAAGTTGCGTAATAGTTTATAATACAAATTGTCGGGAGGGATAGGAATGAAAACAGTTAAAGAGATTAGCAGATTAACCGGTGTCAGCGTGCACACACTTCATTATTATGATGAAATAGATTTGCTGAAGCCAACACAAATTACAGAAGCAGGCTACAGGCTGTATCGGCACATCCGAATTCACCGCAAAAGCAATCAACTGTATAAAGTAATACAAATTAAACAAACAGATTAAAGCCTCTCTTGTGTAAAGAGAGGGGGACCGCTTGCGGTGGAGAGATTGTAACAAGGCGTATTTTTTATGACAATCCCTCAGTCACTGCGTGACAGCTCCCTTTACACAAAGGAGCCGTTTTACCTCTAATTCCATAATTCATTTCAATAACCCACCACACCATCTGTTCATCAGGTGGTGTTTTTGTTTTGCCTCGCGAAAAAATCAACTTCTATTATGTGTGTAAAAATCGCGGAGGAAAGGAGTATAAATATAATATTGCACACAACTGTATATTATGCTAAAATATATGAGGATAGTTCTCTATACAAATAGATTTGAAAGGGGCAATTTTTTATGGGAAAATTAAAGATTGATATTTCTGACAAAGTAACTAACGCAAAAGACAAAGCAACCGGAATACTAAACAAAGCAAAAAAGACGCTAACAAAAGTTGCAGACCAAAATGATGACGGAAAATTTGACAGAGAAGATGTTGCAAAAGTAACTAATGCAATTAAAGAAAGTGCTGATGAAAAAGCAAAGCAAATTGAACTAAAAAGATTACAGCCTATTTTCCCAGCAGACATTGATGACGGAGATTTTTTAATTCATAAATTCATTAGAGTTGCAGACAGAGATAAAAAGCGAGCTGAAAGCGAGGTTTGTCAAGGCTCAATAGGTTATTTTACAAATAACAAGGGTATTCGTGTTTTGAATATTTTTAGAGATAGTGTTGATGTTTTCGGACTTACTTTTTATCCTGATAATAGAAGCGAGTTCTATTATGTTGATCCGAGCGATAGGGATAGGTACATAGCACTTGATGATTATTTTGATTATCTCAGAGTAGAAAGAGTTAATGAATTACAAAGAATTGCACAGGACCTTGGCGCAAAGCATTTTAGAGTTACTTACGTTGAGGAAAAATCATCATATTCTGAAAAGAATGTTAGGGGAAACGGTAAGGCTGCTAATACTGTTACCGGAGAAGTTGAACGCAAAAGCTTTGGAGAAAAATATTCTAAAATTGAAATTGCAGCCGAAAATGATTTTCCGGGCAAAGAACCAATAAAACCTCAACTTAAATACTTGTTGAGAGATCCAAGTATTCAAAATTTGATTACAATGAGATTAGACAGCGAATCTGCATTAACACACCAGAAGCTTATGATAAAATTGAGTAATTCATCAGGCTTAAAAGAAAGTGATGCTGTGAAAATTGACGCAGTTTTAAAAGGAATGAAATTTGTAGGAAACACAACCGTTCAAAGTGAAGCGAGAAACGAAGCAAGACGATATTTAGAATACGAAATTGATTTTTAATAAATATTACATAGTCAACAAAGCCGAGGGCGTTTGCTCTCGGCTTGAATCATTTTTATTGACAACAACTCGCCAATAAAATATCATATAAATAAGATTTTATTATGTGATACCACGATGAAAAAGCAAAAAGTGAGGACGAGCAATGGCAAATTTCGTAACAATTTTAAGAATTATTTTTAGTATTGCAATACTGTTTTGCCCTGCTTTTTCTCCTGGGTTTTATGTGCTTTATCTGTCAGCAGGCTTTACGGATATGATTGACGGCACTATTGCCAGAAAAACAAATACGGCAAGTGATTTCGGCTCAAAGCTTGATACTGTTGCAGATTTTGTATTTATCATTGCAAGCCTAATTAAACTCATTCCGGTTTTAGATATTCCCACTTGGATTTATATTTGGGTAGGCGTTATTGCGATAGTAAAAATAATAAACATAGCTTCCGGATTTATAGTACAAAAAAAGCTTGTGGCTGTACATTCCGTTATGAATAAGGTTACAGGGCTGTTTTTGTTTATTCTTCCGTTGACAGTAAGCATTATTGATTTGAAATACAGCGGAGCATTTGTCTGCGCATTGGCTACATTTTCAGCAATACAAGAGGGACATTTCATTAGGACAAACAAGGACTGTAACAAATAGGCATTAAAAAACTTATAAAGCCTACCATTCTCTCGATTAGATAATTTATATTCACAACTATGTACAAAAGACACCTTCGGTTGGGAGGTGTCCTTTTTGTATCAATCGTCAAATGCCGGGTTGGTGGCATAGTAGTTTTTGCTATTCAATTTATCTGTAACCACTCGCAGACCCTCACCGAAGCGTTGGTAATGGACTATCTCGCGCTGGCGCAAAAACTTTATTGGCTCAATAACATCCGGGTCGTCAACAAGTCGCAAAATATTATCATAAGTTACTCTCGCCTTTTGCTCTGCTGCCAAATTTTCGTTAAGGTCAGCTATTGGGTCGCCCTTGACCTGCATACCGGCGGCGCTCCAAGGGGAGCCACTGGCAGAAGTTGGATATACGCCCACAGTATGATCAACAAAATATGGAGCAAATCCCGACTCCTCTATCTGTTTTTCGGTCAGATTACGTGTAAGCTGATGCACCATTGCGCCAATCATCTCAAGATGGCCCAATTCCTCAACACCTATGTCTGTTAGCAATCCCTTCAATTCCGGATAAGGCATGGAGTATCGCTGGGATAAGTAACGAAGAGACGCACCTAACTCGCCATCAGGTCCGCCGTACTGACTTATTATTATGGCTGCTGCGCGAGGGTCCGGGTGCTTAATATTGATTGGATATTGTAATTTCTTTACATAATTGAACATAAAATCACTCCTTGGGGTATTCTATTCTAAAATTGAATATATGTGAAAATAAACATAAAGCAAAATCAGCATAGAATGTATAAATAAGAAAGAGGTGATTTTTATGTACTACACGATTAAGCTGGGAGCAATAACCAACGCTCAGCGAGCTCAACGCCTGTTAAGGGCAAATGGATACAAGCCTACACTATCCAGAATAAAAAATCCGCAGCCCGGTGATGGATGCGGATATATGATAACCGTCAATGCCGACAAAAATGCGATAGATATACTGAAAAACAATGGCATAAATGTTTTGGGGGTTGAGAAGGAGTGATATACCTAGACAACTCGGCAACATCCTACCCCAAACCTAAAAGCGTATTATACGCCACTAATAGGGCGTTACAATATCTATCCTTTAACAGCGGCAGAGGCGGATATAAAGAAAGTATACAATCCGCGGAAAAGATATATACTGTGCGGGAAAAGGTAGCGGATATGTTTGGCTTTTCGCCACAAAGGATTATATTTACCAAAAATTGTACAGAGGCACTTAATATGGCTATATGTGGCTCGGTTAAAAGAGGTGACCATGTAATAATATCATCCCTTGAGCATAACAGCGTGGCTAGGGTGGTTGAGTCACTGCAAAGCAAGGGAATAATCACATACGACATTGCAAAATACAGTAATAATGAGGATGAAACAGTAAAAAACTTTGAGTCAAAAATCAAACCAAACACCGGTCTTGTGGTATGTATGCACTCCAGCAATGTATTCGGTGTAACATTTCCTATTGCAAAAATCGGCAAACTTTGCAAAAGAAATAATATAAGATTTGTTGTAGACGGCGCACAAGGAGCCGGTATTGCAGATATAAATGCAAAGAGAGATAATATAGACATTCTGTGTGCACCGGGGCACAAATCACTGCTGGGAGCAATGGGCACCGGATTCCTGGCAATCGGGGACAACATTGATATATCCCCCATTATTGTGGGTGGTACAGGCAGTTCATCAATGAGTTTAAAACAGCCTGACTACTACCCGGAAAGACTTGAGTCAGGAACGCTCAATAACTCCGGTATAATCTCTATAGGCAAAGGAATCGACTATATTAACAGCATCGGCAGATCCAATATACTAAGCCACGAAATGAGCCTATGCTCACATATATACAACCAACTGTCAAATATGGATAATGTGAAGTTATATACCCCAAATTCCACAGAAATTGCAACAATGCCCATACTGTCGTTCAACATGAGTAATCAATCCAGCGAGGCTGTGGCAAATATGCTGGCAAATCACAGAATCTGCGTTAGGGCGGGATTGCATTGTTCTCCCCTGGCCCATCAGCATTTTGGCACAAGTGACAGCGGCACCGTAAGGGTATCACCGGGATTCTCTACCACAATGGCGGAATGTAACAAATTTGTAAATGTGGTAAAAAACTTGGCAAATTGACTTTATTTATCTGCAAAAATATGGTATCATATATTAGTATAAAATTTGTTAGGAAGTTGAACCAATGTTTGAAGCAATGGAATTAGCATTTAGATTCAGATACTTCAAGAATCTAGGCAATACGATAATAGATTTCTTCAGCCAGGTCAAAGGGTTATTTGGCACCTTTGGCTACATTGACGCTGTGGATATTCTTTTTGTTGCTGTTGTATTATATCTGGTAATTAGAATCGTAAGAGAAACCAGAGCCATGCAGTTGATTAGGGGCCTTATTATCCTGGCTGCCCTATACGGACTGGTAACATTTCTTGGAATGGGCGCATCCAGTTATATAATGAAGGCAATTTTTTCCAACATTCTTATTATCATCGTGATTCTGTTTGGACCTGAAATTCGTAGCATACTGGAGAGATTCGGTACCGGTGCTGCCAGCAGCAGTATCATGTCCATGCTGCGCAGCGGTGTGGCCCTGGATATAAACGAAATGAACAAGGTTATCGACGCCACCTGTAAGGCGTGTGCGGATATGTCCGACGCCAGGACAGGAGCACTGATTGTGTTTGAAAACCAGACGCTGCTGGGAGACATCATTTCCACAGGAACTCATCTTGATGCCAGTGCATCAAAGGAACTGATAGAAAATGTATTTTATCCCAAGTCGCCGCTACACGACGGCGCTGTTATTATCCGCGGCACAAAGATATATGCTGCCGGATGTATATTACCGCTCACAAAAAACAATGACATATCCTCTGCCCTGGGGACCAGGCACCGTGCCGCACTGGGAATCAGTGAGCAGAGCGATGCCATAGTATTTGTAGTCAGCGAGGAGACCGGTGATATTAGCTGTGCAATGAACGGCTCCCTACAAAAGAATATATCCTCCGGTGATATGAGAGATATACTGGTATCCAACTTTATACCAAATGGTGATGCCTCCGACGGAAAAATGGTTAGCAAACTGAGAAGGAGGATGAAAAACAATGGCAAATAAGAAAAAAGGTTTATCCTTAAGAAAGCTGATATACAATGACAAGTACCTGATTGGACTTGCACTGGTATTGGCTGTACTGATTTGGATATTTACCTCCCTATCAATCGGAACTGCAGAAACCAAGACACTCAAGCTGCACATGCCGATAGATCTAAGTGATGAGGTATCTGAGCAACTGGGTATGCAATACTATACACTGCAAGACACTGTTGACCTGTCAGTAACCATATCCGGACCAAAATATGTTATCGGCCAGGTTAAAGAAAATGATTTGGCTGTAAGATTTGATACCAGCAATGTTAACCGTACCGGAGAACAATCAATACCCATCATTGTTACAAATAAATCAAAAACTCTTGACTACGATATATCATCCACATATCCAAACAGTATTCAGTGCTACTTTGATGCAAATATGTCTAAGACCTTTGATGTCAAAACAAACTACGACCCAACAAAGGCTGCCAGTGGCTACTACTTTGGCACCCCTGTACTCAGCGATGACAAGGTAATAGTAACCGGCCCTAAAACTTATGTGGACAAGATTGACGAGGTTAGTGTAACAGTGGACTTTGGTGAAGCTAATGAACTAACCGAAATGTACAATGCTGATTGCAAAATTCAACTCAGCGGTGCCGGTGCATACGACTCATATCTGTCCATTGCATCAAAAAAGGCCCCGGACAAAACAATCAGCACCGTATCTGTTACGCTGCCCATATTAAAGAATACTACACTACCTGTGGCAGTGCAGTACGAGGATATGCCTGAAGATTTGCCAAAGGATGCACTGCAAGAGCAATACTCGGTATCCACAATATCCTGTGGTGTACTTGATTCAGCCAATATTACCTCTGCCATTATCGGAACCGTTGACTTTTCTTCTCTTAGTGTAGGTCGCAACACCTTTACCTTTGATATAACCAATCTGTCGGGAATTGCACTAAATGAGGAAGAAGTTACCACAGTAACAGCAACCATCACTGTGCCATCCACATATCAAGCATACGGTGTATCCGTCAATCCTACTATGGTTGAAAAACAAAACGAATCTGATGAATATACCTATACCATCAAATCTCTATCCAACCAAACTGTGACAATAATTGCGCCAAAAGGCACAAAAATCGGCAAGAACAGTATCTTGTTAACCTGTGATATGTCCGGTATAACAACATCGGGCACTTATCCTGTCACTATTTCTATCAAGGATGGCAAAAATATGTGGGTATATGGCAAATATTCGGCCACAATCAATGTTGCAAAGAAGAAGTAAATAATAATAACAAAGGACTTGACTGGGGTCAAGTCCTTTATCTTACTTAAAATACATATAATACTGGCACTTAATCATACCGTTGTACAGCTTGCGCCGTTTGTCTGCTTTGCGACCAAAAGCTTTTTCAAACTCCTCGTCCGGAGAGATGATGCCGTATGACCAGCCGCGACGGGCAACAAACTTTTCACCCATAGTACTATATATATCCTCTGCTGTTCTAATATCCAGCATACGCTCTCCATAGGGTGGATTGGTAATCAGCGTTCCCCTATCCGTGGTAGGGTCAAAATTCTTTATATCGGCAACAGACAATCGCAGGAACTTGTCCACCTTGATGTTGTGGGCATTACGCCGGGTTAATTCAATAGCGTGTGGGTCAATATCACTGCCAAATGCAACAAAATCAGTATCTTTTTTTATCAAATCATGACAACGCTCACGCTCGGACATCCACACCTGCTCCGGCACAAATCCCCATCTGTCCACATCAAAATTACGGTTAATTCCCGGTGCAATATTGTGCGCCATCATAGCGCCCTCAATAAGAATGGTACCACTGCCGCAACATGGGTCATACATGGTATGATAGTGTCGGAGATGGGACAGGTTACACATTGCAGCAGCAAGGGTCTCCCTGATTGGCGCGTCGTTACCCTGTGGTCTGTAGCCACGCTTGTGCAGTCCTGCGCCGGAGGTGTCCAGCATAACAGTGACCTCATCCTTCATAACAGAAAACTGGATTTGATGAACAGGACCCGTCTCCTCAAACCAAGAGATTTTGTAGTCCTCCTTGAGAGATTCTACAACTGCTTTTTTTATAATCTTTTGGCAATCCGGAACGGAATGGAGCGCCGAATTGATACAAAAGCCCTTTACCGGAAATGTATCGCTACTCCCGATAAACTCGGACCAGGGCAAAGCCTTGACACCCCAGAATAACTCCTCAAAGGTAACGGCGACAAAGGTGTCAAGCACAATCAGGATTCTCTCGCTATAGCGGGACCAAATGTTGGCTCTGGCCAGTATTGTCTCATCGCCCTCAAAGAATACTCTGCCGTTCTGGGCATTGACATTATTGGCATCCATATTTTTCAGTTCATCTGCAACCAATCCTTCGATACCTAACAGGCAGGTTGCAACCATAGTCATGTGCATATTTTTCTCCTACAATAATACAGAGCGAGGCATTATGCTTCGCTCCGGCAATAATACTATTTACTCTCGTCGATATTATAAAATACCGTCTCGCCCTCTTTTACATATCCTTTTTCGCGAGCTTCTTGTTCTATATATTCGTCCTTATCGTCGGAATTAACGATGCCCTCAAGGCGTTCATTCTCCTCGACCTGCTGGCTATACTGTGAGTCAAGCTCTTCCTTTTGGGCCTTTAGGCGACTGATGTCGGCAGTATTCTTTATTAGCATTACAGCACAATAAAGCGCAAGCAAAACGAACAACGCAATCAATACGATACGGATAATCGCTTTTTTGCTATTCTTAGATTCTGCTGTCTCCTTCATCAATCTCACTCCCAAACCAGATTAAAATTATTATAGAATAATGTTACTTCAAATGCAATACCTTTTTGAAACTTTTGAGTATATTAGGTCTGTGAGAAATTTTGGAAAAAATCTTATTTATAAACGGATTTAATAGCTTATGAATAGAAACGCTATATAGGAAAATTCCTACTCCTATCATAATGTAGTACTGACAACGGATATTGCCATTGTTAATAACAATTATGGCAGAAAAAGCGGCCAATGCCCAAACCACCGGCAACAATGCATCATTAATAAAAGACAGCCACTTGATACCAAACAGACGATTTAAAAAGGTGACTAAATAAAACGAAAAGCCAAAGACAAATCCCAAGCCCAGGAACTGTAGATAATCAATCACCGGAAAACAACCTGCCGAATATGGATTTAGCTACACTTATATCTGAATATACCAGTGCAGTTATTGTGCCGGACACAGCAAGGCTGCCATCTGTAACATCCAGGGTATCCACAGAAAGGTGCTCGCCCTTTATCATAATATTGCCATAGTCCGAACGGGCGCGAATTTCCTCCTCGTTAAAGGAATCCACATCAATTATACCTGTCATCTCGATGGTCTCGCGATTTTCTATAAGAACGGTATGCTTTTGCTTGTCAGAAAAATCAGCCATAAAAAAACCTCCATACAATGTGTATGGAGGTATATCTTATTTTATTACTACTATTCGTCCGTGTCGTCAACTATAGTAGCGTCCACTACAATCTCGTCATCATCCATTACATTACGCGCAACGCCTGTTACCAGCCTTTTGACCTCAATATAGGCAAATAGGTCAAGCACAGAATAAACCAGCAATGCAACGCCGATAAACTGAATAATGCCATCGGTAAGCCGGGCGGATTTTGTAATTGCCACTATGCCAAAAATAATGGATACAATAGAAAGTATAACCGTAGTAATGCCGGCAAATCTGGAGGCAAATGCTGTCTTTATACCGGTAAATAAATCCACAACGCCAGATGCCAAAATGAATATTCCGCAAATAGCAACTATCAACGAGATTATCTGGCGATACTTTACGCACACGACGATGCCCACTATCAGTACAATAACACCCAGCATCAATGAAAAGCGTGATTCCTTATTGATGCAATAGGTAACCACCTGAATGACACCTACGACTATCAGCGCAATGCCAACTATCAGGGACATATACTTTATGCTGGCGCCGGGGAATAACAAAAACATAAATCCCACAATCGCCGACACAATTATTGTGCCGATGGACAACTTTTTTAACTCACTGAGAAACTTCATTAATTCACCTTATTCTTGAACTTCCGCCTCTGCAATAACACGCTGTGCAATATGCTCCGGGCAACGGTCATAGCGAGCAAACTTGGTGGTGAAGGAGCCCCTGCCCTGAGTGATTTGGCGCATGGAGGTAGAAAATGTGGTCATCTCTGACTCAGGAACTTCGGCAATAATCTCCTGCATACCATCGGCTGTAGGAGACATACCCAACACACGACCGCGACGCTTGTTAATATCGCCGATAACGTCGCCCATAGCCTCGTCATTGCATAGAGCACTAAGAGTAATAATTGGTTCCAGAAGAACCGGTCCGGCCTGAGGGATACCATTCTTGAACGCAATGGATGCAGCCATCTTGAATGACATCTCCGAGGAGTCAACAGGATGATATGAGCCGTCAAAAAGTGTTGCCTTTACGCCAACCATAGGATAGCCGGCAAGAACACCCTTTTCCATACTCTCAACAAGACCCTTCTCAACAGCCGGGAAGAAATTCTTGGGTACAGAACCACCCACAACGCGTTCTGCAAACACAAGCTCATCGGAATCAAATGGCTCAAACTCAATAAATACATCACCGAATTGGCCATGGCCGCCTGACTGCTTTTTGTGTCTGCCTTGGCAAGAAACCTTGCGTGTAATGGTCTCGCGATATGCAACTCTGGGCTGAACCAGCTGCGCCTCTACATTATATTTTGCCTTCATTATAGACAAACATACATCCAAATGCTGTTCGCCAAGACCGGACAAAATTGACTGATGTGTTTCGTTATTATTTTTGTACTCCAGTGACGGGTCTTCCTCTATCATCTTGGCGATAGCGTTGGCAATCTTTTCCTCATCACCCTTCTTGGTAGAAAGAACTGCCATAGAATAAGCCGGAGTAGGTACGGGAACAGTATCCAGAGTAACAACCTTGCCGGGAGCACACAATGTATCCCCTGTCTTGAATGTGCCGAGCTTAGCTACTGCACAGATGTCGCCGGCAACAGCCTCCTTTGCATCAATCTGTTTTGAGCCCAAAAGATTGATAAGCTTGCCTAATCTTTCCTCCTCGCCATTGCGTGCATTGACAACAGTAGCACCCTGAGTCATGGTACCTGAAATAACCTTAAAATAATTCAGCTTACCAATAAATGGGTCTGCAACGGTCTTAAAGCAGACAGCAGCCAACTGACCTGCCGGGTCAACAGAAAGCTCGATAGGGTCTCCTGAAGCATCGATAGCGTACTCTCCCTTAGGTGCAGGACAGCAGTCCTTAATAAAATCAAGGAGCATATCAACGCCCACGCCGGTAAGACCGGACAGAGCAAATACAGGAATGATGGAACCCTCTGCAAGACCGAGAGCAAGGCCTTTTGCCTTTTCTTCAGTAGTAAGCGGCTCGCCGTCAAAATACTTTTCCATCAGTTCATCATCAGTACCGGCAACAGCCTCGCTAAATACCTCCTTGATACCGTCAAAACGAGCAGTATCATCATGAACAATATCGGATTCCTTAGCTTTGATTCCGTCGTATGTATAAGCCTTGTCGTTAATCATATTGTAGTATCCGGCAACCTTACCACCCTGAATAATGGGTACAACAACCGGACACATGGATGTTCCAAACTTAGCAACCAGCCCGTTGAACGCCTTGTAGAAATCCGCACGCTCGTCATCCATCTTTGAGGTAACGATAATACGAGCCATTCCCTTTTTTCCGGCGTTACGAAATGCCTTTTCTGCACCGGCAGCAAGACCGGAGCGAGCAGATACAACAACTATTGCAGTATCGGCAGCACGCAGACCCTCGGCAGGTCCCATTGCAAAATCGAACAGACCGGGAGTATCAATTACATTAATCTTTGCATCCTTATAGCTAAACTGCATAAGGGATGAGGAAATACTTACTCCCCTCTTCTTTTCTTCAGCATCGCTATCGGATACGGTGTTGCCGTCGGCAATCCTGCCCATTCTCTCAATAACGCCGGCCACATTAAGCATAGCCTCGGAAAGAGTGGTTTTGCCCTTGGAGGCGTGACCTACGATTGCGATATTCTTAATAATGCTCATATAAAGCACATCCTTTCAATAAACTTGTTAAAATTGTACAATACTTTTCAACATAAGTCAATATCATTTGGATATTTTTAATATTTTTGCAACAAAATGCACAAAAACACCCGTACTCTATTATGCAGAGCACGGGTTTTGTATTCATATTGACAGTCAATATGTTAAAAATATCGAACAAAAATAATGATTGTGGATATGGTCAGCACAATAACAGTAGCCGGCACTGACTTTGCACAATATGTTCCCCAGCCAATCTTGTATCCGTTCTTAGAAGCAACGGACGTACCCACAACATTTGCTGACGCGCCGATAGGAGTGGCACTTCCGCCGATGTCCGTACCCATGGACAATGACCAAGCCAAGTTGGAAAGAGGCACACTTGTGGTAGCGGCAAGGCTCTCAATAACAGGTATCATAGTTGCGGCAAACGGAATATTGTCAACAAATGCAGAGGCAACAGCGGATACCCAAATGATAATCGCAACCATTGCCATTACGTTTCCTCCGCTAACCTTCTCGATAAACTGAGCCACAAGTTCAAGTACACCTGTTTGCTCCAGTCCACCGACTACAATAAACAGACCAATAAAGAATAACAGTGTCTTGTAATCAACCTTTTTTAACATCTCTCCAATATGCTTTGGCGCAGTAATAAGAGTAAGTACGGCTATTACAACGCCGATTGTAGCTACTGTGAGTCCTGTCTGGGCGTGAGTTATAAGAAGCACTACAGCACAGAGAAAAATAAGACAACTAACAATAAAACCGGATTTGTCGGTTATTGCCTCCTTTGGTTCAGGAAGCTTGGCAGGGTCAATAGTGTTGGCATCGCTCTTTAAATCCTTTTTGAAAACCAGAAGAAAATAGAACACAATAAACACCAATGAAACGCCCACAATAAAGCCGGTATTGGTAAGAAAATCGCCAAATGTATATCCCAGCGATGTGCCGATAATTATGTTTGGCGGGTCACCGCACATGGTAGCAGAGCCTCCCAGATTGGCGCAAAAAATCTCTGCCAAAATCATAGGAACGGGATTGAATTTAAGCAATTGTGCAAGTTCGATGGTAACAGCTGCCAAAAACAGAATAACTGTGATACTGTCAATAAACATTGATAACACTGCACTCATAATCATAAATGTGATAAATATCGGCACGGTCTTGTACTTTACAAACTTGGCAATTCTCATGCACAGCCAACGGAAAAAACCGACACGAGCCATTCCCTCTACCATAACCATCATACCGGCGATAAAAATAATAGTCGCCCAGTTAATGCCCGAACTACTCTCGCTTGCCCGGGCACCTGAATACCAAAATTCCGGAGTAATGATATTATGTAAATTAAGGGTTTCCATAAGCGCCTTAGGACTGCGCATACAGATACCGAATACAACTATCATGGTAGCACCGCCACTGCATAAAGTTACAATGTGACGCTCCACTTTTTCGCTAATAATCAGCGCAAACATAATGACAAATATAACTATGGCACAAATCTGTGAAATACTCATAAGTACCCCCCTATCAAATAAATCGGCTATAATATAGCACAACATCTTTCATTTTGCAACATAGGGTGAGGTATTGTCATTCTATTCTAATAATGATATAATAACCAAGGTGATTGGATGAAAAAATATGTTAATATTGCACTATCCTTGGTAGCCACAATATATACCTGCTGGTATATGCACTACGGCATTCCCTACAAGAACAGTGGCGCACTGTCAAAAATAGGACTGGAGCACAAGGGTTTATTTGTACTATGGGGTATTCTAACATTTGCGGCACTGGCATATTCGGTTAGCATTGCTTACAAAAGATACACGAATACGAAGGCGTACTTACCCCTACTTTCTGTGGCAGGTATAGGAATGGGCCTTACTCTGAGCTTCGACTTTGACTACGACATAAAGCCTGACTACTATCTGCACTGCGCCGGGTCGCTGGTATTCTCGGCAATTATGGGAGTGACGGTATTCCTGCTGTTTTTGCTATGCTACAAAAAAGGCTTAGTATTCAAGGCATTTACATACATTACAGGAGCAATACTTATAACAGACGCCATACTGCTGCTGATATACAAGGAAACAGGACTAATCGAGGCAGTACCCGTCATATCCGGATACATAATGCTGGGCGTAGTAAATTGCATAAGGGAGAGAAAAAATGAGCCTACATTACAAATTAAATAGTCTTACAAAATATCCTATGCACATGCCCGGACACAAGCGTAACAGCAAGTTCAACATTGTGGGCAGTAATATCGACGCAACAGAAATAGAGGGACTGGACAATCTTCACAACCCAAAGGGCGTAATAAAAGAAATAGAAAACAAACTGGGAAAAATATATCACTGTGACAACTCCCACCTGCTGGTGAATGGCAGCACCGTGGGATTGCTGGCGTCAATTATGGCTGTATGCAATGAGGGTGACACTATTATAGTTGCCCGCAACTGCCACAAAAGTGTATATAATGCCTGTGTTTTACGAAGGCTGAATGTGGTATTTGTTACTCCCAAGTGGAACGAACTGGAGGGATACTACACCACTATTGACACTGAGGATATTCATAAAGCAATCAGCAATAACCCCAGGGCAAAGGCAGTTGTAATCACTTCCCCAACCTACGAGGGCAATGTAAGTAATATCAGCAGGATAAACATTCCGATAATAATAGATGCTGCCCATGGAGCACATTTTGGCATCAGTTACTTCCCTGCCTACCCAAAGGGAGATATAGTAATTTCTTCCCTGCACAAGACATTGCCGTCGCTGACACAAACAGCCGTGTGCAATGTGTATAACAAAGAACTGGAATTCAAAACGAAATTTTACTTGGACATATTACAAACCACATCCCCCAGTTATCTACTTATGAACAGCGTGGATGTATGCTGCGACTACATACTGAACAAAAAAAGCGAATTTGACGACTACTATGGCAGGCTAACAGAATTTCGCAGCGAAATAGAATTGGAGCATCTGTCACTAAAATATACAGACGACCCCGGCAAGGTTGTAATCAGCACTGCCAATGCCAATATATCAGGCGTTGAACTGGCTGATACATTAAGGAACAAATACAGTATTGAGCCGGAAATGGCAAGCATAAGTTATGTAATCCTGATGACCTCCGTGGGAGATGAAAAGCCGGCGTTCTCTATGCTGAAGGAAGCGCTGGAGGACATTGATTCCGGACTATGCCATCAGCAATGCCGGTCGGTAATAGCACCGGACACCCAAGACTGTTGGGATGCAAAAGCCGTTGACGACTACATTGCCACAGATATTGACAAAGCAGTTGGCAGAATATCGGCAGAATTTGTTATGGCATACCCACCGGACATACCAATACTACTACCCAACCGGGAGATTACTCCAAAGACAATAGCGTATATAAAAGAGGCAATGGCACAAGGTGTAAATATAGTATCCGACAGTGGATTACTGCCAAACAAAATATTGACAAAAGCCGGCATATAATTTATAATATTAGCAAATAAAACAAAAGAGGTGTTCTTTTATGAAGAGAATCAATACATTGTCATCACGCAATCTTTGTGAGTCAGCAAAGAAGGGCGGCTGTGGTGAGTGCCAGACATCTTGCCAGTCAGCATCAAAAACTTCTTGCTCAGTAGCTAACCAAAAGTGCGAGCAGCTTAAGAAGTAAATAAGTGAAGTAAAGATTTACGGTGGTATATTGCCACCGTTTTTCTATGTGAGGAACAATGATACATAGCTACAAAATGAACGGCTACAACATCATACTGGACCAAAACAGCGGCTGTGTACACAGTGTGGATGATGTGGCATACGACATAATCAATATGTACTCCACCACCCCCAAGGAGGAGATTGCCGAGTACATACTAAACAAATATAATGACCGACGGGATGTAACCCCGCAGGACATAGAACTCTGCTTTGATGACATAGAGAGTCTGATTGCTGATGGCAGACTTTTCGCCGAAGATACATTTGAGGCTACCGCAAAGGAATTCAAAAAACGCCAAGGCGTAATCAAGGCAATATGCCTGCATGTGGCACACGGCTGCAATCTCAATTGCGAATACTGCTTTGCCGGTAAGGGCGAATACGGTGGCGCTGACAAGGGTCTAATGAGCCCGGAGGTGGGCAAGCGTGCCCTGGACTACCTTGTGGAGCAAAGTGGCAGCAGAAAAAATTTGGAAGTGGATTTTTTTGGTGGCGAACCACTACTTAACTGGGATGTATGCAAGGAGCTTGTTAAGTACGGAAGAGAATTAGAAAAGAAGTACAATAAAAACTTTCGCTTTACATTAACTACCAACGGAGTATTGGTTGATAATGAGGTTATAGAATTCTGCAACAAGGAAATGAGCAATGTGGTTCTGTCCCTTGATGGCAGAAAAGAAGTTCACGACAGACTACGCAAGACCCCAATTGGTAGCGGCAGTTATGACCAAATCGTACCAAAATTCAAAAAATTCGCAGACAGCCGTAACCAAAAAGATTACTATATTCGCGGCACATATACCCATTTTAACAGGGATTTTGCAGCAGACCTAGTCCACATGGCAGACCTGGGATTCAAGGAGTTGTCAGTTGAGCCGGTAGTATGCGACCCAAAGGAGCCCTGGGCACTGAAGCAGGAGGATTTGCCTGTACTCAAGGAGCAGTACCAAATCCTTGCTAACGAAATGCTACGCAGATACAGAAAAGGCGACGGCTTTACATTCTATCACTATATGATAGACCTAGACCACGGCCCATGCATAGTAAAAAGAATCAGCGGATGCGGCGTAGGTACAGAATATATGGCGGTAACCCCCGGTGGCGACCTGTATCCCTGCCACCAGTTTGTTGGGGATGACAAATTTCTGATTGGCAACATATACGACGGCGTTACTCACCCGGAGGTGCTAACCCAATTTGAGCAATGCAATGTATATTCACACAAGGAGTGTAAGGACTGCTTTGCCAAGCTATACTGCAGCGGAGGATGTGCCGCCAATGCGTACCATACCACCGGCAGCGTAAACGGTGTATATGAGTTCGGTTGTGAACTGCATCGCAAAAGAATCGAATGTGCAATTATGTTGAAGGTAGCCGAGGCAGAAGAAAAACTAAATGTTGAATACTAATAGAACACACCCCAAAAGCCGAAGACTTTTGGGGTGTACTTTTATGCCAATATTTCTTTTATATCCCACAGATTAGTGATATTGTAGTCGATAGTGTCAGGCTTAGGTAAAGTCTTGGGATTATACCAACAGGTATGAATACCGTAGTTGACACCCCCTGCCATATCACTGGTGAGGGAGTCACCGATAATCAACACCTCTGTGGGGTCAGGGTTTCCAATAGAATTGATAACATAATCAAAAAATTCTCTGCTGGGTTTTTCGTACCCGATTTTGTCGGAAATAAACACATCGTCCACCACATCGGCAAAGCCGCTTTTGGCAAGCTTTTTTGTCTGAACATTCAGCGCGCCGTTGGTGACGATGTACTGCTTGTAATCATAGGATAACTGCTGCAACAATTCCAGAGAGTCGTCAATATAGGTAATCACATCGCTGAGCCCGTCCTCATACATTTGGCAAAACTCCCGTGGAGAAACATGGGTAATGCCATTGAGCGCTAAAAACTCCTCAAATCTGCCTATTAAAACCTGCTCCTTGGTGACCTCGCCACGCTCCAGCCGTTGCCAATACTTAATATTGATTGCAGAGTACTGCCGGCATTTTTCGTCAGTACACTCACCCAGCCCAAAGCGGACAAACGCCTTTTTTAACGAATGGCGCTCAGCGGTCAAGAAATCCAGCAAGGTGCCATCCACATCCCATAACAAATATTTTATCATAAGTCAATTTCCAAACCGATTGGACAGTGGTCGGAGCCAAGAACATCGGTATAAATCTTTGCGTCCACCAACTTGTCGTCCAGTGAATCGGAGGTAATAAAGTAGTCAATTCTCCATCCGGCATTCTTTTCTCTGGACTTGAACATATACGACCACCAGGAATATACATCTGTAGCATCGGGATAAAAATACCTAAAGGTATCTGTATATCCACTCTCAAGCATAAGAGTCATCTTTTCTCTCTCCCGGTCGGTGAAGCCTGCGTTTTGGTGGTTTGTCTTTGGATTTTTCAAATCTATTTCCTTATGGGCAACATTAAGGTCACCACAGAAAACAACCGGTTTGTTTTCGTTAAGGGCATTGATATATGCCCTAAAGTCATCCTCCCACTCCATACGATAATCCAGACGAAGTAACTCACGCTTGGAATTGGGAACATACACGGTAACAAAATAGAAATTTTCAAATTCCAGCGTAATCACTCTGCCCTCGTGGTCATGCTTGTCAATACCCATACCGTAAGTAACGGCAATAGGCTCCTGCTTTGTAAATACGGCAGTACCGGAATAGCCTTTCTTATCGGCATAGTTCCAATATGCATGATAGCCATGAGGATTAAAGTCAATTTGGCCGGCCTGCAGCTTTGTCTCTTGCAGGCAAAAGATGTCGGCATCCTCCGAGTTAAAGAAATCCATAAATCCCTTTTGCATACAAGCGCGGATACCATTAACATTCCAAGATATAAATTTCATAATTAATTTCTCGCTTTAATTTTATTATTAATAAAAGTGTAACAGACATTCGCCTATTAAAACTTAACTACCTCTATACCCAGCATATCAGCCAATGCCTCCAGCTCGGCAGAAATGTCGGTTAGTGCCACAGCAAAATGCGGCTCCCAGCCTGAGGTAACAGCAGCCTCAACCAGCTCACGAACAGGAATTTGCGGTTCTATAACAACGGTAGTACCATTGAATTGCTTGAATCTATCCATTGACCTACCCTGAGCAATAAAGAAACGGAAGGTGCCGTCCGGTTTTTTACCAACTCTAAAAACTGTTGCATGGTCGGATGCACGACATCCAAACTCCAGCGTAGGACCGATGCCATAGTTACAATGAACTCCTGCCTGTGCTCTGGAATCCTCACGAGCCAGAGTAGTAGGAGCCATACCGCAATGCCAAAATGTAAGTGAATTATACTCCTCATCCATGGATACAGGACTTCCAAAAAACGCCGGCATCTTTGAAAAATACTGGGCAATGTATATTGACAGTGCACCGTATGTATCTGCTTCACATGCAGACGGAATACCCAAGTCATTAAGAATGGAAAGCACAGCACATACAGGAGTGCCGTATTCTGTAAAGAAATCAGGCATACAGCGAGATGCCAAAGCACCAATCTGATTCTCGTTACAAAAATCAAAATATGCCTTAAATAACCTGCCGGCATCAAAAACATTCTGCCTATCAATATTAAAAAGATTAGGTACCATCTGCTGTGCGTCAAAGATGAAATCACGAATCGCTTCGTCGTCATAAGTAAGTGCCTTGCTCATAAGCTGACGAGCCTCAACAGACATCAGTCTTACGCCAAAGGTTTTCATCAATTCGTTCTCTATACCTGTACCGAACCCAAAGCCATCCTGAGTATGCCCAACCTGTAGCAGATTGAGAGTGGACATATTCTTTTTTAACTTAGCGGCTTTATATACTGCCCTTAGCTTGTCCACAGTTTCGTCATCAAAGGTGGAACCGTGAATATAAGTAAATTGCTTACCAAAGTTTGCCATAGTATTGCCTGCGGCAAAAGCGCCGGTCAAGGAATTGAGGCGCAGTCTGTTGCCGTCAACTACAGGCTCCGGAATAGTCCAAAGTATAACCTCACAATCTACTTGGTGCATAATCTCTGCAATATATGAGGCGTCGGCAAATGTAATATTCTGCACAATAACCAGGTCGGGATTCTTGTCAAGAAGAAAAGCTGTTATCTTATCTATTGACAACAACAAATCATCGGGAATAATAATATTTTTGTCAATTTGATTAAGCACCTGCTTTGAATCTATAAACTTGTCCCTGGCAGTCTCTACATCAAAGGACGGTACACCGATAGGTAAATATAGTGTTTGAAAAGCCATTTTGTTTCTCCTCACATACTGTTATCAACTTATCTTTGTGACTGTCGCAGGTATATTCGGTGATACCAAAGCCAGTCACTATTGTTTTGTAATACAATAACAATCCAAGTCAATTATATATTTTAGCATAAAACAAGTCAACAAATATTTATGCAAATAAAAAAATAAAGCAGCGACTATTAGCCACTGCTTTACCAACTAATTATTAAGTTTCGTAACATTATTTCCGGTGCTTTCTTTGGTTAAGATAAAATCGCTGTGCATTGTAACACTCTTTTCAAGTTCGAGTGCGCCCGAAGTAAATGTGTTGTTAACAAAAGTAACATCAGCCTGTGTACCGACAGTACCCAATTCTAATGTTCTGTCAATATTTGTTGTGACACAGCACCCGATCATACTGAAATGCTGATAACCAAAATCAGTATAATCCTTTGTGTTCATTGACAATGTGTGGCAAAACACAGCGCCATGCTTTGTGTAAACCGGATTGTCATACAAAGTCTGTGACAAATTCTTGACTATCTCACAATTTACCAGTTCTACAGTTTGATTTTTGTGCAATCCGCATCCAACAACTGCCATTTGCTCACTATATAATTTGCAATTCTCTACTCTGCAAAGATAATCAAGGTCGTCATCATTATGAACATCGTCAATATGTATCGCGTAGGAGCCAACGGTGTCCATCCATACAGTAGAGTCACGCTCTCGTGTCTCGTATGTTGGGTCATCGTTGTGGGTAGCAATAATTGTCAAATTGGCAATGTAACTGTTACCCTCTATCCTTACTGGCGCATTATTGTAATTGCCGGAATCGTCCCTAATGATACAGGTATCTCTGTCCGTACCTACAAGGGATACATTGTGCTTGGCACCGATAAACAGTACTTCTTTATATACGCCCGATTTGATAACAATAGTTATAGGGTTTTCCCTACTCTCTATGGAGTAAGCTTGTTTGAGTGCGGCATTGATTGTAGTGAAACTGCCTGTACCGTCCTTTGCCACCACAATTTGGTTGTCGGGAATATCTTCTTTTTCGGGTTCTTTGACAAATACTGTCATTTTTACTTGAAAATTGGCAACACCCGATTTGTTTACAAATTCGTCGCCGTCCATTGTAACCGAATAAAGCATCTGTGATGTATTTCCGGCAGAGGTATAGCTCATCCAAGACTTGGTAACAATGTAGGTTTCTTTCTCGGTTTCGTACTGCACATCAACATAATTAAGTCCTTTATTAACGCCTGAAAATTCAATGGTTTTCAGTACTTTTAATCCGTTGTCGGTTTGCTCACAGATATAGAAGTACTGCATTTGTGTGCTGGTGTATTGTGACGAAAACGATATGCCTTTAATTACACCTCTTGGTACGGGACGGTCAATTTGATAATAAGCATTATTGAGAGCTCCGCCGTTCTCGATGATTTCCATATCATCCGAAAAGCAAACGCTTGTACAATCTTCGTCATCGGGAATTGGGTCGGGCTCAGGCATCGGCAAAGCCGTCGTTTTTGTGGTTACATATTTAGTTGCACTATAGGAACTGAAATATTTTGTACCGTCAATAGTTTTGTAACACCTAATTTTGACAAAATACTTTTGTCCCTCCGACAAATTGCCGACCGTCTTTGCAGAATACGAACTACTGACATACAAACTTTTGTAACTGCTAAAATCAGCATTAGTACTATACACAATTTGATAACCCGATACGCCGGTCACTTTGCTCCACTTGACGGAAAACGAGCCTGCGGAATCCGAGGTTAAAGCGCTAATTGAGGTTGCTGTTATCGGTGTTCTTTTGACAGTTGCATACTTGTATTTACTATAAGAACTGTAATATTTTTTCCATCTATAAGTTTATAACATCTAATCTTGACATAATACTTTTTGCCTTCGGATAAACCTCTTATTACTCTGGAAGAATATGCACTGCCAACATAGATGCTCTTGCTATTATTAAAAGAAGAGGCGGTGCTATACAAAATTTGGTAACCGGTAATATAGGAATTTGACACCTTGTTCCACTTAACAGTTATCACGCCCGGAGACCCTGAAGCCAGGCTTACAAGGGATGTTGTGCGCACATTGCCTAAAGTGACAGTGCTGCGGTACTTTGACCACTTTGAGTAATATGTCTTAGTGCCACTAACTCTATAGGATCTTATCTTAAAATAGTACCTTTTGCTCTTGTCCAATGATATAATACTTTTTGATACAGCACTTGCCGAAGCCTTGGTTACTTTGTAAGAAGAAAAACTACTGCTCTTACTGTACTTTATTTGGTATCCGGAAACACCTGTTACCTTTTTCCATTTTAGCTTTACTCCGGCAGGTATTGCATATACAGCACTGATTGATGGAGTTGCCGGTGCAGTTGCAGCCAGCAATATAGTATTGGTGCTGACGAGTGTCAATACACTCATCAGCACTGCCATAAACTTTGAAATTAGTTTTGTTTTCATAATTAATCCAATTTGTTGATTTCATCAACGATTGCATCCATATTATTCTCTAATGCGGTTGCGGCAGGGTCGGCGTCCTGTACCTGCTCCTCTGCTGCCTTTGCAGATGCTCTGCGACTAACAAGCTCGTCCAGAATACGAGTATGTTCCTCATCGGTCATTGCATACTTTGCAGTAGGAATAGCAGAAAGAATCATGCCGATTGCAGGTGGAATTGATACAAGGAAGAACATTGCCGCAGCATACTTGCCTACGCCTGTGCCACCGTCATAAGTAGCAAAGTCTGCACCGTTTGCCAAAGCGTCATTAAGCTTTGCGATATTGACATCGCTGTAGCCAACAATCTTGTAAACAAATGCAGAAATAATAGTAGCGATACCTGAAGAAAGCTTAACAATAAAGGACTGACCGGAGAAGAATACGCCGTCTGTACGCACTCCGTTGTGATACTCCTCATAGTCAACGCAGTCTGCAATCATAACTGACTGAAGAACACTGATACCACCCATTGCGGCACCTGAGCCCAGGAATGCAACGAAGGTAAGCAGCATCCAAACAATATTGGTTCTTAAGCCCTCACCGGCAGCCTTATAGAATACAAAAATAAGGATATAAGGAATTGCGCCGGCAACAGAATAGAAGTTATAAAGCGTTTTCTTTTCTATCTTCTTGATGAGTACAGGAGTGATGCCCATGGTTACAAACTGACCGATAAAGAGACCGCCTGCAACAGCCAGAACGCCAAGGAGCATCTTGAAATTGATGCCTGCGAAGTCACCGTTCTCGTTGGTGACAATAACATTCATAAGGTTGTTGTTGGTATAATAATATGTCACCAATGTCATCATAATAATCATCTGAAGATAGATTGGTGAACGGAGAATACCGGAAATGAGAATCTGACGGAAAGGCTTGTTGCCGAACATAATCTTGAAGTTCTCAACAAATGTGTACTTCTTTTCGTTGCTGGTGTCAACTCTCTCGCGAACAGAAAGACCGGCAACCTCAAACAATAATGAAGCTACAGCTGTCATAATAACTGCTACCAGAATGAATGCATACTGAGTAGCCTTTGCGTTGTCATAACCCTTTGCAGTAAATACGCCAACAAGAGCCTGAGCAACCTGAACTATAAGAACACCGATACCGCCCACACCTGCTACAATACGAGCAAGGCTCAAAATCTTAGAACGGTCATTCTGGTCCTCGGTCATAAGTGATGTAACACCCCACAAAGGAATATCACAAACGGTGAATACCATACCCCAAGCAATATATGACACCGCAGCCCAAGCTACAATAAAGAACTTTTGGGTAGAAGTGCTGGCAGTAGCGTAGTTGCCATTAATAAAGCAAAGAATGGTAACAACGCCGATAATCGCCGGGAAAATAATAAGATAAGGTCTGCACTTACCCCATTTGGTACGGGTTTTGTCAACAATGGTACCCATCATAGGGTCATTAACTGCGTCCCAAACTCTTGCCAAAGCAAAAATCCAGCCCAGTGCCATTGCCGGCAAACAAATTACGTTTTGAAAATAAAAATAGAGACCGGTAGCAACAATGTTGTAAATCAAGTTCTGTCCGAACATACCGACAAGGTAGCCACTCAGCTCTTTTTTGGTATATGTGCGTTTTGTATCGCTCATATTGCCACACCCCTTTTTCGTTTTATAAATGAATTGTAACATATTACAAAATGTTTTACAAGTATAACATTAGTAATCTTCCAAAAAGGTATGACGAACGCCATCTTTTTTGTATCCAATAACGGTACTGAGATTGACATTCTCCACACTTCGGAAGATATTGCTCTCCACCTGAGGATTGATTTTGCTCATAGAGTGGATAAGCTCCTTTATTTCCTGTCGTTTGGAGGTAACCTCCGGTTGGTCACAAGCGCAATCGTCGGTAAACTTGCAGGCACACTGCAAAAAGTAAAGACCGTTATAGTCTCGCCAATGCTTAATTTCGCGCTCGCGAATAAGGTACATAGGTCTAATCAACTCCATGCCCTCAAAATTGGTGCTATGTAGTTTTGGCATCATAGTCTGCACTTGACCGCCGTAGAGCATACCCATCAGCACCGTTTCGATTACATCGTCATAATGGTGACCCAATGCAATCTTGTTGCAGCCCAGCTCTTTTGCTTTGCTATACAGATAGCCTCGACGCATACGAGCACAGATGTAGCATGGTGAACTGTCAATATGCAGCACTGATTCAAAAATATTTGACTCAAAAACAGTGATGGGGATGCCCAACATTCTTGCATTTCGCTCAATAATCTCACGATTGTATGGATTATAACCGGGGTCCATAACCAGATATTCTACCTCAAATGGATATTTGTTATGGCGCTTTAGCTCCTGAAAAAGCTTAGCCATCAGCATAGAATCCTTGCCTCCGGAGATACAGACAGCAATCTTGTCCCCCTCTTGTATCAAATCATAGTCGTTGATTGCAGCTGTAAATCGGCTCCAAATACCCTTGTGAAACTTCTTATTTATGCTACGCTCAACATCCTTTGCACGCCGGGGGTCAAACTGAATACGTGACAAAATCCAAGCATAATATCCATCCTTAACAGCCACAGCGTTATATCCCTGCCGGTGCAAGGCGCTTGCATATTGAGAAGATACACTGCCGTCCTTACAGCAAAGTACAACACACTTGTCCTGCGGTAACGAATCCAAATTGTCCATCAAAATTGAGGCCGGTATATTAACAGCATCCGGTATGCCGCCGTAGGCAAATGCACCTCTGTCCCTAATATCAATTATTATGTATTCACTCTTGTCCATAGCAGATAACTGCTCTACAGTAATCATATCCATTATTTTACCAAATCCTTAATAACCTCGCCGGCGATAATTAAACCTGCAACAGGCGGCACAAAGGCTGTACTGCCTGCAATCTGTCTCTTGACGGTCTGCTCGTCGGTATCACACACCGGGCAAATAGCCTCCTCAGTACTGTACACTACCTTGAGGCTATCAATATTACGCTTGCGTAGTTCCCGACGCATAACCCTGGCTAACGGACACATGGAGGTCTTGTATATATCAGTCACCTGAAAGGCTGTAGGGTCCAGTTTATTACCGGCTCCCATAGAGCTGATAATGGGAGTGCCCACTGCTTTTGCCTGTTCTATCATAAGCAATTTTGCACTAACTGTGTCAATAGCATCAACAATATAATCATACTGACTAAAATCAAAGTCATCGGCATTATCACTGCCATAAAACACAGGGTGTTTTGTTACCACACAATCGGGATTAATAGACTTAATTCTCTCCTCTGCAACATCCACCTTGAGTCGGTCAATAGTGTCGTAAGTGGCAATAATCTGCCTGTTGAGATTGGTCAGGCAGACACGGTCATTGTCAATAATATCCAATGCGCCTATACCACTGCGAGCCAACGCCTCAACAGTATATCCGCCCACTCCGCCAATACCAAACACGGCGACACGGGAGTTACGCAGTATAGCCATAGAATCACTGCCCAACAGCAGTTCTGTACGCGAAAATTGATTAGGCATAATTTCCTCCAAGCACAAAATGACACTATGCCTATACTACCACATAATCCCATTTATATCAAGGGAATTGCGAAACTACTTATCCTTAGAATTAGTAACCAAGGCTACCACCAATCCACTGATAAGCGCCACTGTTACACCGCCGGCACAGGCAGTCAGAGCACCTGTTACGACACCCATAAATCCCTGTTCTCTAATTGCGTCCTTTACGCCGTTAGCAAGGGCATTGCCAAAGCCTGTCAGTGGTATAGTGGCACCTGCGCCGGCAAAATCCACCAGCTTGTCATAAACGCCCAGTCCACCCAAAAGCACGCCCAAGCATACAAAGGACACAAGTATTTTGGCCGGAGTAAGCTTTGTAAAATCCAACAACAGCTGACCTACGACACATATAAGCCCGCCAACAATAAAAGCCTTGATACACATTAATAACATAAAAAATCACCTATTGCTAGCATAACCACAATAGGTGAAATAATCAAAAATTAGCCCAAATCAATAGGATTTTTATGGTCGGCCTTGGAGGCTCTTCCGTATTTTTCCTCAAATCCGGGATTAATATAGTCCTCCACAATTCTGCCGTCACGAATACGAACAACACGCTCGGCCTCTTCAGCAATCTCGTTGTCGTGAGTGATAACAATAACTGTTCTACCCTCATCCTTAAGGGTATGTAGGATTGCCATAACATCACGGGTGCTGCGAGTGTCCAAATTACCTGTGGGTTCATCGGCAAGGATAACCGGAGGTGCTGCGGCAATAGCGCGGGCAACTGCAACTCTCTGCTGCTGGCCGCCGGACAACGCCTGGGGCAGGTGGTGCATACGGTCCTTGAGTCCAACCTTTTCCAGTGCAGCGATACTGATTTCCCGTCGTTCATCCTTTTTCATACCACGGTACACCAACGGTAATTCAACATTTTCCAATGCTGTCAGGGATGAAATAAGATTAAAGCCTTGAAAAATAAAACCTATCTGTACATTGCGAATTGCACTCATCTCATCATCGGTTAAGTCGTCAACCAGATTGCCGTTGATATAATACTCACCCTCGGTAGGAGTATCCAACAGTCCCAGCATATTCATAAGAGTGGACTTACCACTGCCGGACTGACCAATGATAGCTACAAACTCGCCCTCGTCAATTGTCAGCGAAACGCCGTCAAGTGCGTTGACCTGATTTTCGCCGGGGTTATATATCTTATATACATTTCTTACATCAATTAAATGACTCATGGGATTCTCCTTTTTTTGTATAATATTGCTCAACTCACCAAAACTAGTACAAAGTGAGGTAATATTATGAGCACATCAAACAGTGATTATTCAAATATGACGGACAAGGCCAGTCCTAATTCTCCGGTTGTAAAGGACTGCATATTGGCATTCCTTGTTGGGGGTGGAATTTGTTGCTTTGCCCAAATATTGAACTTTATTTTTCAACGGCTGGGACTAAACGAAGAACAAGTCAAATTGCTGACTCCATCCACTGTAATCATAATTACAGCCATACTGACGGGTATAGGCGTGTTTGACAAAATTGCCAGGGTGGGTGGCGCAGGAGCATTTGTGCCAATATCCGGATTTGCAAATTCCGTAGTATCCCCTGCCCTTGAATTTAAGCACGAGGGCTTGATACTCGGTACAGGCACCCAAATGTTCTCCATAGCAGGGCCGGTAATAGTCTACGGCACATTCTCGGCATTCATATATGGATTGATAATCTATATATTCCGTCTGTACTAGATATGATTCTCATATCTCTCGGCTGTTATTACGCCATCCTTAACATTAAGCTTGCATATACGGGCATTGCGAGCGTCAAAAGCACTCTCGCCGATCATATCAAGGTCGCGGGCGTGATAAATTGCGTACCACCGGTCACCCTCTTTTATCATTGAGTGGTGACCTGTGCCCTCCTCAAATTCGTTAGCTGCAAGAACCGGCGAGTATGTTTTGTCATCAGGATACTTTTCAAACTTAATTTTTGTGAGGTCGGTCTCGTCAGTCTTAGCACGGGCATAGCCGACATAATAAGTAGGCTGTTCAAAACAGTTGCCGCTATACATAACATACTGCCAGTCCCCTTCTTTGAAGTAAAAAGTTCCCTCAATAGTATGCCAATGCTGTCCCTTTTTGTATCTGTCGCGACGGTAAATATCCTCATCAAGTGTAGGCTCAACCACAGTAACCGGCTTTCCCTCCGGAGTAAATGGGTCAATCATCCTGTCCACCACAATACGAGTGCCTATACGCTCACCCTCAAACACATTTGTGCTGTAAAACAAGAACAATCCTGCCTCGTTCTGCACAATATGGCTATCAATACTGAATGGATGAAGTATCTGCTTTTCGTTACCGAAGGGACCCAATGGATTGTCGGCAGTGCTGACAAACATAGCTCCTCGGTGACCGCCCTTGTCAGGAATATCATCATAAACCTCAATACTGTTGTACATATAAAATGTGCCGTCCAGTTCTATTACACTGGGTGCCCAAAAGGAATCGTATCCCTCCTTGGTAAACACCTTGCCATAATACTGCCAGCCATCAAACAGACTGTCAGAATAATAGGCATATACAGCGTCGTGTCCGGTAACATAAATATAGTATTTGCCGCCACTCTTGAGAATATAAGGGTCCGCCTGACCAATATAATTACTCTTGTCCAATGGTAAAAGATGCATATTGACTCCTAATTATTGTTCTTTGCTGCTTTTTCTGCCTCCAGCTCTGCTTTTTCCTTATAGAACATATTGGCCTTGACATAAATCTCGATAAAGCCGCGAATAACCTCTGCCATCTCACCCGGAGTATATCCCAACGCAAGGATATGCTCGTCATCCTCTATTGCCAGAGGTCCTTTTTCATAATCGTTGAAGCAAGGCATAAGGGAGTAATTAGTCTTGGTCTTAACAATACTGATAAGAGTATAATCCGAGGTAGCATTGACAAAGCCTTTTTTCTTAGTATATCTCTCGATAGTAGATGTGGGCACATTGTCATTATGCTTTTTTGTATAACAAGCATCCAGTACCTTTTCTACATAACTCTCCAGGGAGGCATCGGTATACGGCGCTTTGAGGAGCATAACGGTATCTATATCTGCAATTCCGTACTTGTCACTATCGCCACAGGGAATACCAATCAAATTCTCGTTCTCGTCAACATAGACAGAAATTGTATAAAATTCTCTTTCCATACACATGGTCCTTTCATTTGTATCAATTATATATTAAGTGATTGAAAATTTCAACAATAAGTGATAATATTAATATATAATTCAAAAAGGACAACGAATATGAAAAAGGTTTTAATTACGGGAGGCGCAACCGGTATTGGCAAAGCTTGTGCCGAATTGTTTATGGCCCGGGGATATGATGTAACCATCACACATCACCAGAGCTTGCCGGAATACGGCGTCAAAATTCTAAACTGTGACTTGGAAAAGTTGGATGACATTGAGGAACTGTTTGAAAAAATCGGTGACATAGATATACTCATTAACAACGCAGGTATATCACTGGTAAAAATGATAAATGACACCACCAGTTATGACTACGAAAAGGTAACTGCCGTCAACGAGAGAGCTGTATATTTTTGTTGCAAATACGGTGCACAAAATATGCTAAAGCGACATAACGGCGCAATTATCAATGTGTCCTCTATGTGGGGACAGGTTGGTGCCAGCTGTGAGACACTGTACAGCATGACAAAAGCAGGCGTCATTGGACTGACAAAGGCATTGGCGCAAGAGCTGGCACCCAGTGGAATCACCGTGAACTGTGTATGTCCGGGAATCATTGACACACGAATGAACAGTCAGTTCGACCCACAGGAGTTGGCAAATGAGGTGCCAATCGGCAGATTGGGTACGCCGGAGGAGGTTGCAAGGGCAATACTGTTTTTTGCAGAAAACGAATATATCACAGGCCAAATACTGGGAGTTAACGGCGGTATAGTATGAGAGTAGGCACAGATATTATCCAAATCAGCAGGATTGCAAAATCAATAGAAAGCCGGCATTTTGTTGAGAGTGTGTTCACCGAAAATGAACAGGCTCACTGCAAATCTGCCCAAAGCTATGCAGGACTGTTTGCCGCCAAGGAGGCATACCTAAAGGCAGTGGGAACAGGCATAAGCTGCAGGCTGAACACCATCGAGATATTACACACAGACAACGGCAAGCCATATATCAACGGTGTTAGCAAATGCGATATATCCATATCCCACGACGGTAACTACGCCATCGCGGTGTGCATAATGGAATAAGGATTACAGAATATGAAAATTATTAAGCCGTCCACCCCAATAATTCCACAAAACAAGTTGGCAGAAAAGCTAAACGATGAACTTGATTTTGACTACAATGTGGATATTGAACGAGTTGACACAATAGAAGAATTTGAACAAAAAATACTCTATCCATTCCGGAATAACAAATCCGGATTTTATCGCGGAGAAAGGCGGGACAGCATTACTCGTCCGTTACTCCCCAGCATATATCGAAACAAGGACCATTTTTTTGATAACGGAAAGAATGTGACCTTGGTTGACAACGGAGTGTTATATGATTTTTATAAAACAAAATCAGGCTTCTTCGATATGTACGAAAAAATCATATCACCTGTTGAGCCTAACAGGATGTACAACTTTTTGTCCTTTGCGCAGCACTACTTTGGCATCAGTCCGCTGATTGATTTTA
The DNA here is from genome assembly GCA_051881195.1 of Eubacterium sp. Taxonomy (GTDB): domain Bacteria; phylum Bacillota; class Clostridia; order Oscillospirales; family Acutalibacteraceae; genus Eubacterium_R. The sequence continues at coordinate 31,849 of JBJEPK010000054.1, forward strand.
CAAAAAGCCTTGAGGTTGCACTGTCCTTTGCAATTAAGGAACGCAAGGTGGTAAGTGAGGATATTTTGGTATATGAACTGGAACTAAAATCCCGGGAAGACTATACCACATCACTGGAAATTGCCGACAAATGGATTAGCGAATACAGTGTAATGGTGTTTAGGAATGTGACCAAGCACGATTTTGAAAGTCCGATGGAGAGAATATCCAACTACAAAATGATTCACGACAAGTTCAAGGGCAGTTCATTCCTGGATATGAATTCGCCAACGGCAAAGCTAATTGACGTGCCAACCAACGACCTAATCAAATTTCAGCAGGGTGTATTCCTATTGCTGGATGACTTCAGCCTCATCGGTAAATCATACCTAACCAAAAAGGTAAGAGACGAATTTTGTCTAAAAAAGTGGATTATAAACAAGGACATCTGTCCCGAAATACTGGATTGGCTCCACAGCGAATGTCCATACTACAGCTATGATAACATAACGGACATGTACAACATTGCAAACAAAATAAAAAAGAATAATCCACTGTACAGATGATACACTTCCATCTTGATAAACAAGAATTTTGAAGCAAAAGGAAAAATATTAAAAAATGAAAAACAGTTTACCCTGTAATGAGGAAATCGAATCACAAAAGAAATCAAAGAAAAAGAAAATCGTCATTATCGCTTCCTGCGTCGCAACGCTTGTTGTAGTAATCATTGCCGGTTGGCTGTTTTACACCTGGGGTATAAACGGTGACTTATTGCCGGCAGAAGATTATACCTTGACTGTAAACAAAATAATGGAAGAAGATATTACCATCAAAACAAAAAACGACGGTACATATATGTATTTTGACGGTATCGAAAATGATTATGCCATAAGTGATGAGCAGGTGGATATTATCAACGAACTGGGATATGTATATCAGATAGTAGTCGCCTCGGACAAATATTCCATAGATGAATTGTGTAGGGATGTAACCGGAAGAGAAGACGAAATGCATCTTGAAATATATCAAAATCATATGTCGAAGTTGAAAAGGCACAAAAATCCCAAAAAAGAAATTATTTACTTTGGCAATTTAACGGCAATATATACATCGACTCCACATTATATTTTGATTTGGAGAGCAGATAAAGAATAAAAAACAGCACCGGGCGGGTGCTGTTTTTGTTATACCAACGGTCTTATAATAATTGATTGGCTCAGGCCTTTAATACTATTCAGCTTATGCTCCTTACCGGGAACCGGACCACAGCTGTTACTGCCGCAGCCCATCATATATGCGTCCAAATGCACCACTGTAGTATTGCAATCATGCAAGTCTTCACGGTGCATCGCCTTGGCACACTGGGATGAGGTGTAGTGGTCTGCCCCAAAAATGAAGGGCTCCCCTGCCGGCAAAAATTCCAGACCCACTCCATCAGCATTTGTAACCCTTGCCCAATGGACATCGGTACGCATTGAGGACTCCTGGGGTTTGATATAATCCTCGTGCATATCTGCAACCAAAGAGCTGTATTCACCTAAAAATGCGTGAGCCCTGAAATCGGAAGTATTGGCTCTGTCGCCCCTGCCGAAATATGTAACTCTGTCGTACTCACGAGGCATCTCCAGAGTAAGGCCATACCGTGGAATATAAGGTGTGTTCTTGCTGCCAATGGCCTTGTAATCCACCTTGAGAGTACCGTCGCCGTAGATAGAGTATGTTACTCTTGTACGCGCCAATCTTTTGCCGGTGGCTGTAACAAGAGAATATACATTGCTGATTACAACAGCATTGTTCTGGATGGTATAAGCTTTTTTGCCACGGTTCTTGCAGAAGATATTGCACTCTGTATTAAGTCTGAGCCATCTCCACAGCTTGTCAAAATTCATATCGTTGTCCAATGGTGCGCGATAGATTGATGTACCAAAGCCAACTGCATTACCCATTGGGGCAGGATTGATGAACTCTTTGCCTGCTTTTTGGTAAGATTCAATAGCGCCGGTTCGAGTGTTATACACTATTCTACCGTCGGCAAATGATATTATCAACTTTTGCTCGTTATTAGTGACAACAGGAGCAGTATCGCAGAATACAGAGGTAACAGTAGTGCCTACACTCAGTTCTATTTGTTCACCGCCAAGGTCTTTGCCATCATTATCCACATACCTAAACACAACATCTGTACACTGGCACTGGGTATCAAAATTCTGCTCTGAACGAGGCTGAATATCAAGCTCTATTTCTCCCTCACCCACAAGGTCACAGCCGTTATAGGCTGTCCAAACAGCCTTGCACTGAATGGAAGCAAAGTAATTGATATTGATAAACGAAAATGCAGTACCGCTGATATGCTTGGCTCTAACAGGACGATAGCAACAACGCATGGCAATAGCTCCCGGATGTGGATTACGCTCCGGGTCAAACAGACCGTCCACGCAGAAATTACCGTCGTGCTTTTCTTCCCCATGGTCACCACCATAGGTGTACTTCCATCTACCATCCTCATGGTAAACTGCATGGTCACAGAACTCCCAAATACATCCTCCCATCATATTGTCAGCCTTGAGAAAATAGTCAACATACTTATCTAATTCGCCTGCGCCGAGACCCATTGCATGAGCATACTCACAAATAAAGTATGGCTTGGTATAATATTTTTTTTGCAGACCTTTACCGTCTGAAACCTTTTTTACAACATTTAGCCATGGATACATCTGGGACACAACATCATAAGCCCAGCGCCGAGTACGACATGCCCCCTCATAGTGAATAGGTATATCTGTCAATTCCTTTAGCTGAGCGTAGCAATAGTCCTGGTTTGCGTAGCCGTGGGACTCGTTGCCCAGGGACCACATAGTAATGGATGGATGATTCTTGTCACGCTGATACATTCTGTGAACGCGATCCCAATATCTGTCCTGCCAATCGGGATTGTGAGACAGTGCGCCGGCTCTGTGATACTCTGTTTCGCAGCCGTGAGTCTCAATATCCGCCTCATCGACAACATAAACGCCGTACTCGTCGCACAAATCCAAAAAAGTTGGGTCGGGAGGATAGTGGGATGTCCTAACGCAGTTAACATTGTAGTCCTTGAATATTCTTACATCACGCTCCATCTCGGAAACAGTCATAGCATAACCGTTTTTGCTTGTGGTATCGTGATGATTGACACCCATAAGCTTGATACTCTTGTTGTTAAAGGTAAAAATATTACCTTTAATCTTAATATGCTTAAAGCCTACAGGACGGCGAATAATCTCGGTTATCTTTTCGCCATCGGCGATACCGATAACCAATGTATATAGCTTTGGCGTCTCGGCTGTCCACTCCTCCACCTGTAGCTTTGATAATTTAACGGATGGATTGAATGAGCCGTCGGACTCTGCGTCATCAATAATTGTGTCGCCGTCATACAGCTTTACCATCATCCAGCCATAGGTGTTCAGTGTGCCCTCAATAACCAAATCATAAGTGCCGTCACCGTTGAACACAGGCCTTGCCTGAAAATCCCAAAGTGTAACACCCTTTGTCTTGGTTAACAAAACATCACGGAAGATACCATTGCAGCGAAACATATCCTGAGCTTCCATATATGTACCGTTGCTCCACTTGTGATTGAGTACCACCAATTCATTAGTTCCCTCAACCACCTTACCGGTAAGAGAATACTCGGCCGTGTTGTGGCTACACTCGTTATAGCCAATATACTCGCCGTTAAAATACACCTCTGTAGCGCCCGCAACGCCCAAAAAAGTGAGGACATAATCACAATTGACATCCTCTGCTTCAACCTCAAAGCATCTACGATAAACACCCACAGGACTTGACTCAGGTACATGGGGTGGATTAGGCTTGAACTGGTATCGAGTATTAATGTAGAATGGCGGCTCGTAGCCGGTGCTCTGCCACACCGATGGCACAACAACTGTATCAAAATCAATGGCATCGGTGTCCATATTCTTTGGTAAATCCCTGCGGTCGGAATAATATACAAAATCCCAGTCCCCGGATAGCACTGTAACCAGGTCACTGCCATACCTCTCATTCCTGATGTCGCAGGAATCCAAGACCTTTTGGTCACGAAATGGAATAAAGTAGGAACGACCGGGCAATACATTGTCCGCCATTACATCAAATTTTAGGTTGAGGTCACCCTTGATTGTGTATTTCATAGTTATCTCTCCTATCTGAATTAAATTTACCATAAAGATAAAAAAAGGTCAACATATCTGTCACAAAGAACAAAAAAGTATGATATAATATATATGGTGATAACTATGAATAATTACATAAAAAAATACGGAGACAGGACATTCCTCGACCTGCCATTCAACGATATTGACAACCTAATATTCTCACAGCTGGCATACAATGACTACGAGGGCATAGTACGATACAACACCTCCATCACTCTGCAGGATGCAGCCCGTGAATTCAAGCTGATGCATAACCAAGAGCAAATTGAAGAACTTATTGGAATAAGCAAAAAAGCGGCACAGCTGCTATTTGACTGTGCCGAAACCAAGCGATTTGGTAATTCTGTACTGTGCCACTATGTCAACAAAATTGTGGGCGATATTGACAAACAATTCTCTGCCATATCGTTTGTGCTTGACGACGGCAGCTTTGTCACATCATTTCGCGGCACGGACGCCACCGTTACGGGAGCAAAGGAATCTGCAATGCTGTCATATATGTTTCCTGTACCTGCACAGATTGAGGCACTGCACTACTTTCAGGAAAGTGCAATGAGACACACGGGCAACATTCGTATAGTAGGTCACTCAAAGGGAGGAAACCTGGCTGTATTTGCCGGAGTTAATTGCTCCAATAGTTTGAAAAAGAGAATTGTAGGCATATATGAAAATGATGCTCCGGGATTCCCAAAATGGTTTTTTGACAGATACGACTACAAACAAATCAAGGATAAAATCCATCTATTCACACCGCAGGGCTCTATTATCGGCAGAATGTTATACCATGATGCAAAGCCAAACATTGTGCTTAGCACCAATAGCGGACTAAAGCAGCATCAGGTATCATCCTGGCAAATTGAGGGCACAGAGCTTGCGCAGGTGGATAATTATGATGCCCATAGTAATTTTGTCAGCAATTACATCAATGAGTTAATTGACTATGTGGGCGATGAAGACCTGGAGTTATTTTTTGACACACTTGATGATGTGGCATTGGGTATTGGGGTTGAGGATTTTTATGATCTGAAGGCATTGGATTTCAGAAAAGCAATTGACCTGATAGACACTCTATCCCAACTGGATGATAACCAAAAAAACAGATTCAAAAGGATACTAAAAAAAGCCGGCACTGACTTTGCCAAGGAATATATCAATGATAAGAAAGAGTACATTATAGAAAAAAAGAATAAAGCTTTGGATATTACCTAGGCGCAAAAAAAGGAAGGCAAGCATGAAGTGATATAATGATGGTAGACACAAAAAAGTGTCTACCATCATTTTTATGTT
>JBJEPK010000055.1:0-37167 GCA_051881195.1 Eubacterium sp.
CGCTTATGGTTAATAAGTATCTAGATTCAACTCCGGTTAAGTACTAGTGGTAGATTGAACCACGCAAATATATTACCTATTACGGCTCCCTTGTGTAAAGGGAGCTGTTTTGCTTTAGCCAAACTGAGGGATTGTGTGCAGAAACTCCAAACTATACCACAGGAATAACATTTGATTTTGTCAAGTACCAGGAGTTGTGGTCAGTTGTGAATAGATTGTAAATCTCATTTGGCCACAACCACAACATATTGATTTTTTTGTCGAAATATGGTATAATTAGGCCAACATATGGAAAATGTGATGCCGTGGCATATGACTCGATATCACAACATATGGAATAAATATGGAGGTGGATAGTATGACATCACAGACAATAGCCTATGTTGTATGGGCAGCGCTGATTTTAGCCTTTGGCGTGATGGAGGGCGTTACCGTACAGCTTGTGTCAATATGGTTTGTGCTGGGGTCCATAGCAGGCCTGATAGCAGCAATTTGTGGTGCACCGGTTATTGCTCAGGTGCTGATATGTATCGGCGTATCTGTAGTATCATTGGTTGCTACTCGACCCCTAGTCAAAAAAAGGCTGACTGCTACCAGGCAGAGCACCAATGCAGACCGATGTATCGGCGGCGATGCCGTAGTTGTTGAGGATATTAACAACCTAGAGGCGGTCGGTACTGTCAAGGCGGACGGCAAGCTATGGAGTGCTCGCTCATCCGGTGGGGACATTATCCCTGCTGACACAATAGTAACCGTAGAGCGTATTGACGGCGTAAAGCTGATAGTATCGCTTAAGGAATAACAGAACATAAACAGTAAATAATTTATTTAAGGAGAAATTTATGCAAGCATTAATCATTTTTATCGTACTGATTGTAGTGGCACTTATAGCCATGGTATTGACCAACATCAGAGTTGTGCCTCAGTCAAAGGCTTTTGTTATCGAGCGTTTGGGCACATATTTTGCAACCTGGCAGACAGGTCTGCATGTTAAAATTCCGTTTATCGACCGCATCGCAAAGGTGGTATCCCTCAAGGAGCAGGTTGTTGACTTTAAGCCGCAGCCGGTTATCACAAAGGATAATGTTACCATGCAGATTGATACGGTAGTATTTTATCAAATTACTGACCCAAAGCTGTATTGCTACGGTGTTGAGAGCCCTATTTCCGCTATAGAGAATTTGTCGGCTACCACTTTGCGTAACATCATCGGTGAGCTGGAGCTGGACTCAACCCTTACCTCCCGTGATACTATCAATGCCAAGATTAGAGTTATCCTGGACGAGGCTACCGACCCATGGGGCATTAAGGTGAACAGAGTTGAGCTTAAAAACATTATCCCTCCCCGCGAGATTCAGGACGCTATGGAAAAGCAAATGAAGGCAGAGCGTGAGCGTCGTGAGGCAATCCTCCGTGCCGAGGGCGAAAAGCAGTCCCGTATCCTGGTTGCAGAGGGTCACAAGGAATCCAAGATTCTTGAAGCAGAGGCAGAAAAGCAGTCTGCAATCCTGGCAGCCGAGGCTGTAAAGGAGGCAAAAATTCGTGAGGCAGAGGGTGAGGCTCAGGCTATCGCTACTGTGCAAAAGGCATCTGCCGATGCAATCAAGTTGCTCAACGAGGCTAATGCAAACGACGCAGTGCTCAAGCTTAAGGCTATGGAGGCATTTGCAAAGGCTGCCGACGGTCAGGCAACCAAGATTATTATCCCATCCGAGATTCAGTCCGTGGCAGGTCTTGCCGAAGGTATTGTACAATCAGTAAAATAAATCACTACGGGGAACGGCGCAAAAACGCCGTTCCTTTTTTAACTGTTAACATAAATTGATGCCAATTCGACAATAAATGTGGTAAAACTGCTAAAATTTCAATATTATCTCTTGAACATAGATTATAAATTGGGTATAATATTGGCGATAATTAATTTGATTATTATTTGGGGCAGGCTGGGTATGCCATCTTTGCTCTAAAAAATGGAAGGAGTATTCTATATGACTTATTCACATGAAGTTGAAACTATGTGTCCTGTTGCTCAGGGCGTAGCACATGGCGCAGCTCCAATCCCGGAGGAAGCAAAGTGGGTTAAGGCACAGCAAATCACAGACATTTCCGGTTTCACGCACGGTATCGGCTGGTGCGCACCTCAGCAGGGCACCTGCAAGCTGACACTTAATGTAAAAGAGGGCGTTATCCAAGAGGCACTTGTTGAGACAATCGGTTGCTCAGGTATGACTCACTCTGCTGCTATGGCATCAGAGATTCTTCCCGGCAGAACCATCCTTGAGGCCCTCAATACAGACCTTGTATGCGACGCTATCAACACAGCAATGAGAGAGCTGTTCCTGCAGATTGTTTACGGTCGTACACAGAGCGCTTTTTCTGAGGACGGTCTTACCATCGGTGCAGGCCTTGAGGACCTTGGCAAGGGTCTTCGCTCCCAGGTTGGTACTATGTACGGCACATTGGCAAAGGGCCCTCGTTATCTTGAGATGACCGACGGCTATGTTACAGGTATTGCACTTGATGCCGATGACCAGATTATCGGCTACAAGTTTGTTAACTTCGGCAAGATGATGGACTTCATCAAGGGCGGCGACGACGCTAACACCGCATTTGAGAAGGCACAGGGTCAGTACGGTAGAGTGGCTGACGCTGTTAAGATTATCGACCCAAGAAAAGAGTAAGGAGGACACAAAAATGGCTTTATTTGAATCTTATGAGAGAAGAGAGAAGCAAATTCTTGACGTTCTCGCACAATATGACATCAAGTCAATCGAAGAGTGCAGAGAAATCTGCCAGGCTAAGGGCTTTGACCCATACAAGATTGTTGAGGGCATCCAGCCAATCTGCTTTGAGAATGCAAAGTGGGCTTACACAGTAGGCTGTGCCATCGCTCTCAAGAAGGGCGCAACCAGAGCTGCTGACGCTGCTGCTGCAATCGGCGAGGGACTTCAGTCCTTCTGCATCCCGGGTTCTGTTGCTGACCAGCGTAAGGTTGGTCTCGGTCACGGTAACCTCGGCAAGATGCTCCTTGAGGAGGAGACAGAGTGCTTTGCATTCCTTGCAGGTCACGAGTCATTTGCTGCTGCAGAGGGTGCTATCGGTATCGCCGAGAAAGCAAATAAGGTAAGAAAGCAGCCACTTCGCGTTATTCTTAACGGCCTTGGCAAGGATGCTGCTCAGATTATCGCTCGTATCAACGGTTTCACATACATTGAGACCGAGATGGATTACTACACCGGCGAGGTTAAGGAAGTATTCCGCAAGCCTTACTCAGACGGTCTTCGTGCCAAGGTTAATTGCTACGGCGCTAACGACGTTACCGAGGGCGTTGCTATTATGTGGAAGGAGGGCGTTGACGTTTCTATCACAGGTAACTCAACCAACCCAACTCGCTTCCAGCATCCTGTAGCCGGCACTTACAAGAAGGAGTGCGTAGAGAAGGGCAAAAAGTACTTCTCTGTTGCATCCGGTGGCGGTACAGGTCGTACACTTCACCCTGACAATATGGCTGCAGGTCCTGCTTCTTACGGTATGACTGATACTATGGGCCGTATGCACAGTGACGCTCAGTTTGCCGGTTCTTCATCAGTTCCTGCTCACGTAGAGATGATGGGACTTATCGGTATGGGTAACAACCCAATGGTAGGCGCAACAGTAGCATGCGCAGTTGCAGTTGAAGAGGCTAGCAAGTAATTTATCATAATGAATAAGACGCTCTCCACGGAGGGCGTCTTTTTTTGCCAAAAACTATCCTATAGTCTATTGTAATTGACACAATGTTATGTATGTGTTAAAATGATTATGCCAAACAAAGTTAATATTAAGATGTTGAAAAGACACGATTTTTATCATTTGATAAAAATGCATGCTCTTGTTTTTCGTGTTTTTTCAAATATGATTAACTTTGTTTGGCGACAGTTGAGCATTGCGTTTTTTGTGCGTATGGCTTCGGCTGTACGCATTTTTTTATTTTAGGTGATTATGTATGGAGTACAGAGATAGATATACCATCAGGAGCGAGATAGAAGGAGAACGCTTTTATGTAACCAAGAAAGACATAGATTATGTTTTGGCGTGTTGCCAATTAGGACGTTATGAGGACATTGGCTATTCTCCGTTGGAGTTGGTGGATATTCTAATCAACGCCGAATTGACTAAGGACAGACCGGATTGGGATTTGGACAAATTAGAAAAATGGCAGACGTTAAAAAACAAAATTACTAATCCTCCAAAACATGCAAAAGAACCGAAATACCGGATTGATTGATAATCAGAGGGTATGAATTGTATATATTTTTGTCCATGGCGTATCTACCTTTTTTCAATAAACAACGCCTCCTTGTTGCAAATGAGGCGTTGTGATTTTTATTTGGTGTATATCGGTGAGGTTACGGCGAATATTTTGCTATGGCCGTTGACGGTGCCCCATAGCTCTGCACGGTACCAGTGGTTGCGCTTTAGTTCAATGCTGACATGTCGTTCGGTGAGAGCGCTTTCCATTACCACATTGCCGCCGTTGGTTACTACTCGTATGGTTTTGTATTCTATTTCCTCGGTGCCGGCGTTTTTTTCTCTGGAATGGAGGTCGGTAAAGAAACTGAATACCGCCATGCCCCTCCTCATAGTGTCACCTATATTGTAGGTGTTGCCACGCTGATGAGCACGAAAAAACAGCTTTGCGCCGGTGGACGCCACGGTTCTGCCTGCTTTGATGGCTGCCAGTGCATTGGATTGGTTAACCTCTCCGTCAATGTCCACATAGGTGCATCCGTAGTGACCGCTGCTCTCAATCCGGTGCCAGTCCCTGCCGTAGGTACAGGCAATACGGTGCCCGTCATCCAGCAGTTGAGTCCACAGTGCCAGCGCCTTTTCGTTTTCGTAATTATCAAAGGAGAATGACGAGTGCCATATTTCCATATAGTCCACATTGTCCCAATTATGCACATTGAATTCCCATCTGCCGCCGGTACACATAGGACTGCCCAGCTGGTATGGGTGCGCTACGCCCACTATGCCGCCGGCTTGTTTAACTTGTTCAATCTTGGTGTCAATATTGTCGGGGGTTGCGTCCCGCCAGTCAACCATTCTTTTTGCACCCAGCACCAGCATGTGGCCATAGTAGGTTGTCCACTCTATGCCGTGGATGGCAGGGATGATACTGTCATCCAGTTGGGCACAACCGCTGTCGGTATTGTGGTCGGTTAGTGCTATCAGTGCCAGGTGGTCGTCCAATGCTACCCTTTGTAATTCCTGTGGCAAAAAGTCGCCGTCGCTATGTACTGTGTGACAATGCAGCTCACAAGGTAGATAACTCATTATTCTTCCACCCCCTCAATATCAATGCTGTAGTCTATATCACAGCCTGCGTAGTGCACATTCAGTACCACATCCCACTGACCAGTGGTGACAGGACGGTTGTGTATTCCGGGGGTACTGTCAACCTCGGCAATGAGTATAGTTTGCTGATTAGGCTGCCTGTGGCATGCACCTCGGTAGATGCCGTTTTCATCAAAGGACAGAGTAACCAAATTGGGCACAGGAAGAAAAGATGAGGCGTTAATTACCTCAACATTGTATTTCTTTAGGCCGCTGGTAATGGCCAGTGCAGCAGTATGCTCATCCTCAATGAATTTTGGGTTGTAGTTGTAATTTACTATCAGCTTTGTCACTCCCTGTGGAACGGTAAAGCACAGCGCCACATTTGTTTTATCTTGTTGGGGAGTGATTTTGCCCTTTGCGGAAAAAATATGCATAATAATACTTCCTTTGTACCTATTATTATACCATTGACACTCCTATGTTTCTATTGCGTATGTTGTACAAAAATGATATAATTTTTTTGGTGATAATAATGAAGATAAACTTGCAGGAGTGGCAAAAGGATATTGATGATAACTGCAATCTTTTTAGCTTGGATATACCGGGTACCCATGATTGTGCAACTCAGTATGTACAGCTAAAGAAGTTTGCAAGATGCCAGAACCTAGACATCTATCAGCAGTTGTGCATAGGTGTTCGAGCTCTGGATGTCAGAGTGGAGGCACTGGATAACAGCCGTTTGGGTATGGTGCACGGAATTGCCAAGATATACAATACCGACAATCACCGTGGACCGCAGATGGAGCTGGGTGATTTGTTGGGACAATGTTACCGATTTTTGGATGAGCACCCCGGCGAGAGTATTATTTTTCAGTTCAAAAATGATAATAACAAAGAGATGGAACAATGCTTTTCTAACTTGTTTTATACCTATATTCGGGGTAACGAGAGCAGATGGTATTTGCAAAACAAAATTCCCACCGTGGGTGAGGCCAGGGGTAAGCTGGTGCTGGTGAGACGCTGCAAGCCGGACGAAAGCAATCCGGATTTCTTTGCCGGCAACACGGGTATCGACTTTTCCGGATATGTTGAACAGGATGATTTGGTGCCGGAGCCGGCAATACTGGACACCCACTCAAGCGACGGTGCCGTATTTGTTATTATGGATAGATTCAAGTATAAGCCGGAAACCAGATGGAGCAAGTGCAATCAACCGTTCCTGGATAGTAGAACTGCTTTTGACAGTGACGCAGAGTATGTAATTTGCTTTTTTTCTACTGCCGGCGGTGTTCTTGGACCCAAGGCCAATGCAGAATATATCAATTCTCGCTTTATGGATTATCCGTTGGATAGCAAAAAATATTATGGAATTATGTATTTTGATTTTCTTACGCCGGATATTGCAGAAAAAATTATCAAGAACAATTACTAATTATTGTTGAAAATTGCGACAGATTAGTCTATAATATGTAAGTACGGACGGCTGTGGTTTGTGCAGTCGTCTTTTTTATTGTGTAAAGAGAGGATTTTGGAGTATGTACAAGGTCGGATTTGACAACGATAAATATTTGCAGATGCAATCTGCCAGAATCAAGGAGCGTATCAACGAATTTGGAGGCAAGCTATATCTTGAGTTTGGCGGCAAGTTGTTTGACGACTATCATGCCAGTCGTGTTTTGCCGGGATTTCAGCCTGACAGCAAATTACAGATGCTCCTCCAACTCAAGGATGAGGCGGAGATTGTTATTGTTATCTCTGCTGAGGATATAGAAAAAAACAAGGTGCGTGGCGACCTGGGTATTACATACGACCAGGATGTATTCAGGCTCATTAAGGAATTTGAGAGTAGGGGTCTCTTTGTAGGCAGCGTTGTACTAACCAAGTACAATCCGGCACCAAAGGTATTGGCGTTTGAAGAGAAAATGACTGATGCCGGCATCAAGTTTTATCGTCACTATGTTATCGAGGGTTATCCTACTAATACCGCAGCCATTGTGTCCGACGCAGGCTTTGGCAAGAATGATTTTATCGAGACACAGCGCAGACTTGTGGTTATCACAGCACCGGGACCCGGCAGTGGAAAGATGGCTACTTGTCTCTCCCAATTGTATCACGAAAACAAGCGTGGCACAAAGGCGGGTTATGCAAAGTTCGAGACCTTTCCTATTTGGAATATTCCTCTCAAGCATCCGGTCAACCTTGCCTACGAGGCTGCTACAGCCGACCTTAATGACGTCAATATGATTGACCCGTGGCATTTGCAGGCTTACGGCGAGACCACCGTTAACTACAATCGTGATGTAGAGATTTTTCCGGTGCTCAAAGCGACTTTTGACAAGATTTATGACCACTGTCCCTACAAGTCACCTACAGATATGGGCGTCAATATGGCAGGTAATTGTATTTTTGATGACGAGGCTGTCAGTGCCGCTTCGGACGATGAGATTATCCGTCGTTATTATACTGCCTTGGTTAACAAAAAGCGCGGTGCAAAAAATGACGAAGAGATATACAAGCTGGAGTTGTTGATGAATGACGCCAACTTGACTGTGGATAGCAGAAAATGTGTGGCAGTATCGAAGGAACTGGCTGCAAAAACCGGCGCACCGGCCGCCGCTATTGAGTTAGCTAACGGTAAAATTATCACAGGCAAGACCTCGGATTTGCTGGGTTGCGCTTCAGCCTGTCTGCTGAATACCCTCAAGGAACTGGCAGGTATTGACGATATTACTCTAATCGACCCGGATATTATCAAGCCGATTCAGGCTCTCAAGACGGACCACCTGGGCGCACGCAATCCCAGATTGCACACCAATGAGGTGCTGATTGCCCTGAGCATATCCGCAGTTTCTGACGAAAACGCACAGAAGGCTTGCGACCAGCTGTCTGCCCTCAATAACAGCGAGATGCATTGCAGCAGTATGCTGTCAGCTGTGGACGAAAGGGTTATCAAGAAGCTGGGCATTCGCCTAACTTACCTGGATGAATAAATAATTTAGGCAAATATTTCAAAAAAATATTGATTTGTGGAAAAAACAGGTCTATAATGTATAAGTACAGACGGTTGTACACTCTCGACTGAGTAACAGCCGTCTTATCATTTTTTGTAGGAGGATAGAATCATGAACACAAAGTATATCTTTATTACCGGTGGCGTTGTGTCCGGACTTGGTAAGGGAATTACTGCGGCATCCCTTGGCAGATTGCTTAAGTCCCGCGGACTTACTGTTACTGCCCAAAAGCTTGACCCATATCTTAATGTTGACCCGGGCACAATGAACCCGGTACAGCATGGCGAGGTTTTTGTTACCGACGATGGGGCCGAGACGGATTTGGACTTGGGCCATTATGAGCGCTTTATTGATGTATCGCTGACACAGAATTCCAATTTGACGTCAGGTCGAGTTTTTTGGAATGTTATTACCGACGAGCGCAAGGGCGTATACGGTGGACAGACAATACAGATTATTCCTCATGTAACCAATGAGATAAAAAAATATGTTCACTCCAATGCCGACACCGGAGCCGACATCTGTTTGGTAGAGATTGGTGGTACTGTTGGTGACATTGAGTCACAGCCCTTTGTGGAGGCTATCAGGCAATTTGCCGTGGAGGTTGGCAGAGAGAATTGCCTATTTATTCACGTTACACTTGTGCCGTATTTGGCAGCATCCGATGAGCTAAAGAGCAAGCCTACTCAACATTCCGTAAAAGAGATGCTGTCCATGGGTATCCATCCGGATATTATTGTGTGTCGTACCGAGCATCCCCTTACTCAGGATATTAGACGCAAGATTTCTATGTTTTGCAATGTGGATGAGGAGTGTGTAATAGAGAACAACAACTGTGATATTCTGTATGCTGTACCGATGATGCTCAAGGAACAAAGAATGGATGAAGTTGTACTTAAGAAGCTTGGCATTGATGCACCAAATCAGAATCTGGAGGATTGGGAGCAAATGCTGTATGCCCTGCGTAATCCGGTACAGACTGTCAAGATTGCAATGGTAGGCAAATATGTCGAACTGCATGACTCCTACATATCAGTTAACGAGGCGCTGAAGCATGGCGGTATCGCCACCCATTCCGCCGTTGATATTCACTGGATAGATAGCGAGAGCTTGGAGGGCAATGCCGATTTGGACGAGATTTTGGGGGATATGGACGGTATTCTGGTTCCAGGCGGATTCGGTTCCCGTGGTATCGAGGGCAAGATTCTCGCCTGTAATTATGCCAGAACTCACGGTATTCCTTATTTGGGTATTTGCCTGGGAATGCAGATTGCCATTATTGAGTTTGCACGCAATGTTTTGGGTATGGAGGGTGCAAATTCTGCCGAGATTAACCCCGACACCCGCTACCCGGTTATTGATATTTTGCCGGAGCAAAAGGGCGTTACCGATATGGGCGGCACCATGAGACTTGGCCAGTACCCATGTGCCCTTAATCCTCAGTCAAAGGCGTATCAGCTATACGGCGAGCCGCTGATTTATGAGCGCCACAGACATAGGTACGAGGTTAATAACGACTACCGTGACCAATTGAGCCAAGGCGGTATGATTTTTGCCGGCACATCACCGGACAACCATATTGTAGAGATGGTGGAGATTCCCGACCATCCATGGTTTGTGGCAGGACAGTTCCATCCGGAATTTAAGTCCAGACCTAACAAGCCGCACCCACTGTTCCGTGGCTTCGTAACAGCCGCCGCTGAATATATGAACAACAAGACATAAAAATAATGCGATAGAGAATTTAAGTTTCTCTATCGCATTTGTTGTAATTGGGTTACCAATTTATGTACTTTGTGATTTTTGCTGCGTCCAGCGCCAGACCCAATACAATAAAGATTAATGCACTGCCAACAGCCTGAATAATAGTGAAAGGTACGGATGCCCATGCGCTTGGGAATGAGTACATCAGTCCCTCTGCAATTAAGTAACCGAATACGCTGATTGCACCTGATACCACAACCATGGGTATGGTGTACCAGCTGATAATTTTTCTGGTTCCGTGCTTTTTCTTATACAATCCTGCCATTACGAAAAACGGTACTGCGTTCAGCGCTTTGATTATTGCTGTTGCAGGTGCCCATTGGGGTGCTCCGGCCAGCACATCTGCCAGCGCTCCGCCGATTGCGGCCGCTAAAGAAGCCCATGGTCCCAGCAATGCTCCTGCCAGGTAAATCATTGAGTCACCAAAATGCACATATCCATTATTGATGCCTGTGTTTACCTTGATAAATGCAGTGAACACGCAGATGATTGCTGCCATTAGTCCGGTTAGGCACAGCTGCTGTACCTTCTTACTGTTTTTTGTCATAATATACCTCCTTGGTTAGCATACCAATATTTTGTTCAAAATTTATTCCATCGGCGGGGGAGTACCCCTGCTGACAGTTGTTTACAGTGGTGGCTATGGATTTGGTGATAAAGTCCCCGGCCAGCCTTACTGCCTGTGCAATATCCACACCCTTTACCATCTGCGCAGTGATGATGGATGTCAATATATCACCTGTGCCGGAAAAGCTGCCGCCAATTCGCTGATTTTCTATTACATCCAAATTGTCATCATCCGGCGTATAAATTGCATTAGCGATTTTGTTATTCTCAATATGTATTCCGGTGGTGACTACCGTTTTGCCTGTGGAACGGGACATATCCTTGATTGCGGCTATCATTTTTGCGTCATCCAGTGCCACAATTTGGCTGTATTGGTTGTTGGCGATTAAGCATAGCTCTGTCAAATTCGGCGTAATGACAGTGGCAAGGCTTACAATATGTTTTATTGCCTCAACGCCGGCAGAATCATAGCTATCATAGATTTTGCCGTCATCTGCCATAACCGGGTCAACCACAATGATAGTGTTATCAGTGGCTAATTTTTGTATAATATCAGCTATTATTTCGCCTTGACGACTATTACTGATGAATCCGCTTATAATTCCGTCAAAGGTGAATCCCAGCCGTTGCCATTGTTCTGCAAAAGCACTCATGTGGCGGGTAAAATCTATATGCTGATATTCCGGATACCCGGTTTGGTTGGACAGGATACCTGTGGGCAGCGGACAGCATTGTACTCCAAGGGCGGATATTATGGGTATATTCGCTGTCAGCGAGCATTTGCCAAATCCCGATAGGTCATTGATGGCTGCTATTCTCTTCATGCTGTCACCACCTTTTGGTTACTGAGGATATTATACCCCGGCATTGACCACTAATAAATAGTCAAAAATAAAAATATTTTAGGGTACAGATTTCAAAAAAAGAAAAAACTCTCATGTTTTTTATTGTATATGTTTCCAATAAGTGATATAATAAATTGAATATTTTACGGAAAAGGGGTTTCTTTATGGCGAAGAACAATTCTGCTGTTGCAGAAACATCTGTCAATCCTGCAGACAAAAAGTATATGAAGCCATCAGAGATTGTCACCTTTGGTATCGGCCTGTTCGGTGTAGCATTGCTGACCGGATGGATGCCGGATTATACTATGACATTCTTTGCTGACTTTGCTTTTAAGGGTCAGGGCTTCGATTCTGCACAGCTGGCTAGGGTAGTATCCCTGGTATTCGGCGTTGCCGGCGTAGTTGGTGCTGTGTGCGAGCTTGTAATCGGTATGCTGGTTGACAGAACCAGAACTACTCTCGGCAAGGTTAAGCCTTGGGTAGGCTTTGGTGCAATTCCACTGGCGATTATTTCTATGCTGGTGTTCATTGCGCCTAACACATCATCCTTTACTATTGCTACTATTTGGATGTTTGTGATTTATTCACTCTATACTGCAATATCCTGTGCAGTGGAGTCACCGTCCAACTGCTTTGGTGCGCTGTGTTCACCTAACCCAAAGGAGCGTAGCAGTGCAATCTCAATTGCTTCATTCCTGCGTTCTGTAGGTCAGTCCGGCGGCCAGGTAGTAATCATTGTAGTGCCTATTATTATGAAGGCGCTTATGGGACAGCAGCAGTACAAGAATGCTGAGGGTCAGGGTCTTGACCTTATTATTTCTACAGCAGTCTGCGCATTGGGTATGGTGCTGTTTGTTATGATTTTCTTCGGCAACAACAAGGAGCGTGTTCCTTACACCACCGACAAGGTATCACTTGCCGAATCAATCAAGCTGGTATTCACCAACAAGAATCTTTTGATGGTATCCCTTACCAAGCTGTTTGGCTTTGGCAGAGGCGTGTACGGTACGGTTTCTCTTTACATTGCAGTATATCTTTTGGGCTCCAAGGGACTTAAGCTGGCACTTATGCTGCCTATGGGTATCGGTACCGCAGTTGGTACATTGCTGGTTAATCTTGTACTCAAAAAGTTCAACACAAAGCAGACTTATATCCTATTCTGTCTGTACGGTGCTTCTGCGTTGGCAATTCTGTTCCTGGTATCCAAGGGAATCGGCTTCAATTCCACATTGATTATACCATTCTTGATTCTCAATTTCTTCTGTGGTATCCAGCATGGTAACACAAATGTTACGCCTAATATTATGATTGCCGACTGTATCGACGAGATGGAATACAAAACAGGCAAGCGGCAGGAGGGTCTGGCCTATGCCGGATACGGATTGTTCTCCAAGATTGCATCCGCCGGCACAAAGTATCTTGCGCCGTTCCTGGTATATACATGGTCCGGCTACAGATTTTCTACCAGTCCTACAGTAGCGTATGCGGAGCAGAGCAACGACGTGCTTATGAAGTTCCTTGCTATTTATACAATCATTCCTGCAATTTTTGTTCTTTTGCAGTTTGTTCCAATCCTATTCTATGATATGGTTGGCGAAAAGAAGGACAGAATTACAGCTGCTCTTGCAGAAAAGAGAGAGGCTGAGAAAGCAGATACCGCTGATGCCGACGGCATTTCAGAGTAAGGAGGGGTACTGATGGCTAACACAAAAGAAAAGAAAGGCTTTAGAGCAGGTCTCTATGGCGTGATTACCGGTGTGGTTGTGGCTGTTATTCTTGTGGTACTCACAATCTTTGCTTTTACAACAAGATATACTGCCTTTTCTCCCGAAAAGGTAGCAGTGGCGTACACTGATGGTATTGTACAGACCGGTGACGGCTACAATGCCTACAAGCAGACCTTGGTATCCAAGAACCAGAAGTTCGGTAATTTTGTTATCAATGCGTATATGACTCCTTATATTAATGAGGACGCAGAGCAAAGCGAGATTATCGGCTCGGGTACAAAGGAAGAGGCCGATATGCTGGACTGCGTATATAACACAATGTATGAATATTATATTGAGTTGTTGAACAAGTACGGACTGGATGATTACGATTCTGTATTTTCGGATTATTTTGCAAAGCTGAAGGAAGTCAGAGTCGGGGTAATCGGTGACGAGTATATGGACACTGAGTTTATGTTCAGCGTATTTGAGTCCAATGTTGATACATACAGCAAGTCACTTACAGGCTGCGCCAGAGTATTTGCATCCGATAATAAGACTATCACCCAGGAGCAGACCATAGGCAAATATCAGGAAATGTTTGGCGATATGCAAGAGGTGGAGGTTGACGCCCTTGTGGATGGCAAAAAGCAGACTGTCAAGGAAGAACAGCCCGTATATAAGCTTACCACCAAGGTAGTGGAAACAAAGGCACTTGAGGGCGCAGAGCTTGACTCATATATTGCCGACTACAAAGAGCGTATTGCTCCTATAATTGATGTAGCAAAGACCAGGGCCGAGGAATTTGGCTTGGAGAATACTACTAAGGAAAAGAAAATTCTGTTTATCAAAAAGACAGAGAATGTCAACACAAAGGACGATTATATTGCCGCTTACGAAAAACTGGATTGCTCACAGGATATTAACGCAGTATCCCAATGCACTCTTGAGGTTAAGAATCAGAGAGATGAGGTTGTGGCAACACAGACAGTTTATGTGGTACAGATAGGCAATAGTTGGTATGTGGATAATACCAATGCCAATACAACAGGATTATATTTAGCAAAGTAATGTTAAGCAGGAGGTATTTGATATGGATTTAACAAAAGTACTTAATCGCAAGGATGATGCCGCGCAGTATATGATTGACGAAATCACTCATATCTGCAAGGACATGGACAAGAGAGACCCGGGCTCCGAGGGTGAGAAGCAGGCATGTGAGTACATGGCCGATGTACTTGTTAAGGACTGTGGCTGCGACTCTGCCGAGGTAGAGAGCTTTAAGGAAAATCCCGGCTCGTTCTATGGCTGGATTTACTTTACCATTACCATGGTACTGGCCGGAGTAGCTCTATACTTCTTTTTGCCTATTGCATCAATCATTCTCATTATAGTAGGTCTTGTTATTGTACTTCTTCAGTTTGGATTTTATAAGAAGTGCGTTGACAGGTTTTTCCCGGAGAAAACCGGACATAATGTTACCGCTATTAAGCACTGCACAGGAGAGACAAAGCGTAGAATTTTGTTTAACGGTCATCCGGACGCTGCATGGGAGTGGCCGGTAAACTATGCTCTTGGCGGCGTTGGTTTTGAGGGCCACGCAGTTATTTGCGGCTTGGGCGCTGTTTACTATCTTGTACTTAGTATTGTCAGCATTGTCAAGACAGGTACAGTAGTGGGTATCGCTGATATTGCTACTCCTCTTGGCAAGGCAGGTCTTATCGGTCTTATCTTCGTACCATTCCTTATCGGTCTTTACTGGATGTGGAATGAGAACAGAGTAGTTGACGGTGCAAATGACAACCTTTCCGGTTGTTATATGGGTATCGCGCTCCTTAAGTACCTTAAGGAGGAGGGCATTGAGCTTGAGAATACAGAGCTTGGTGTAATTCTTACAGGCTCCGAGGAGGCCGGTCTTCGCGGCTCAAAGGCTTGGTGCGAGGCTCACAAGGGTGAGTTCCAGGATGTACCTACCATTATCGTGTCCTATGATACAATTCACGACCCAAAGTTCCTTATGGTTAACTATCGTGACCTTAATGGTACTGTTAAGGCTGACAAGGATGCATCCGACCTATTCCTGGAGGCTGCACAGTCAGTTGATGTGCCTATCAAGAAGGGTTGGGTACCGCCACTCGGCGGCGCTACCGATTCTGCGGCATTTGCACAGGGAGGCTTCCGTGCTGCCGGTATTACAGGTCTTAATCATAAGCTTGAGTCCTATTACCACACCCGTCGTGATACCTATGACAATATGAATGCCGAGGGTCTTGCAAATTGCTTTGCAGCTACCGTAAAGACTCTTGAGATGTGGGATAACGGCGCAAAGCAGTAATCAATATTAATCAACAAAGCACCCTCAGTTGAGGGTGCTTATTTTGTAGTTTGTTGCGAAAAAAAGAACTAATGGACGCCCATTAGTTCTTAGTTTTATATATTTGATTGCAACTTGTCGGAGAGGAGATTGAGTGTGCGACTCGCCTCAATCTTTTCGCCCATTTGCTTTGCTATGGTAAAGGCATTGTCGTTGTTTGGGTTTACTATCTTGTCCTGCTTGTAGCAGGTATTCTTTTCTGCCTCATAGTTGGCAATTTCCTGTGACAGTGCCTCTCTTTTGGTTTCTGCGGCGTGAGCCCTTGCCTTGTCCTCGTCATAAGCGTATATGTAGCCTAAAAATTGGGAGTAGTTGTGGCCGTGAGGACTGCTGTATGTTACTACCACAAATCTTTCGGCTCTCCATCTGGATTCCGAATATGTAACAGAGCCGTCAGCGTTTATTCTCTCAACAACAGCCACATGGTGGCTCCAGCAAGCGATAGCACCAACCTTTGGCGTCTGGCCATAGTCATAGTAGCCATTTCTTATATTCATTCCGTACCATTCGCTGGCATTGCCATGGTTTAGCTTAGGCTCTTCACCGTTGAGCTCGTACAGTCTGCCCAGTGCATACGCTACGCAGTTAGGCATTCCGTAGCCGGTGCGATAGTAATAGTTCATACTGCTGTAGTAGTATGGATTGTCATACTCCGGGGCAGTAAGTCTTGGTTGGTATTGGTATTCCTCGCTATAGGAAGTGGTTTGGGTTTCCTGTGCGTAGGTGTACAGTGGTGTCATCAGTGACACCAGCATAGTAATCACAAGGATTACAGGAACGATAAGCAGGGTTTTCTTCTTAGCCATAATACTTTCTCCTTTTTCGTTTCGCCACCATAACCATATATAATGTATATATTAATGATTTGTTTTTGCGGCGATTTGATGATTACGAAATTTTTCAATGTTTTCGATTGAACTCGCTTATTTACTTTTTTTGTGGCCTCTTTGCGCCAACGCTGTTCATTATATCAAAGTTTACATTTTGTAATCTATAGCAATATTCAACAAGCATTTTGTAACAATTTTGTAACCTTTGTGGATAGTAGACAAAATTTGACAAAAATTATTGACAAATTGACCGACACATGTCTATTATCTCCATTTTTTGGGAATTGTAATGTGGACTCATTTATGATATAATGTACAAAATTAACAAAATATGATTGGAGGCTCATTATGAGCAAGCATATAGAGACCTGTGATTGTGGATGCGGATGCGGACATGACCATGACCACGGGCACCGGGATAACCGTACCCAGGAGATAGTAAAGATTGTATTGGCGGCCATATTGTTTGCCGTAGGATATGCTCTCAGCGAATTTACACAAGTGCCGGAGTTTGCATACCTGTTATGCTTTGGTATTTCTTATCTGCTGGTAGGGTTTGAGATTGTGCGTGATGCTGTTGAGGGGATTATGCACGGCAATGTTTTTAACGAGAATTTCCTAATGACAGTGGCATCCTTGGGAGCTTTCGCAATCAAGGAGTACAGCGAGGGCTGTGCAGTAATGCTGTTGTTTTCTGTTGGTGAGCTGTTACAGAATGCAGCTGTTGCCAAGAGTAAGAAGTCCATCACCGATATGCTGGAAAAAAAGCCGGAGATGGTAAATGTACTGGTTGACGGCAAGGAGCAGTTTTGTTCTCCGGAGGAAATCAAGGTTGGGGACATAATTATCGTTAAGCCCGGCGAGAAGATATATTTGGACGGAATTGTTCAGCAGGGAACGGCCGAGGTGGATATGAAGGACCTGACCGGCGAGTCCATTCCGGCTACAAAGGGAGTTGGCGATACCGTACTTGGTGGCAGCATCAGTATTGATGCTCCGCTGACCATCAAGGTTACCAAGCCATACAGCCAGTCCACTGTTGCACGCATTATGAATATGCTGGAGCACCAGGAGGGCAAGCGCAGCGGAGCAGAAAAGTTTATTACCCGATTTGCAAGGGTATATACACCTGTTGTTTGTCTCATAGCACTACTGATTGTAGTCGTACCGCCGTTGTTCTTTCATGGGCAGTGGAATGAGTGGCTACATCGAGGATTATCAGCATTGGTAGTCAGCTGTCCCTGTGCTATTGTTATTAGTGTTCCACTGTGCTTTTTTAGTGGTATCGGCAGTTGTTCCAGGTATGGCATGCTGGTTAAGGGCAGCAATTATCTGGAGATGTTGGGCAAGTGCGACACGGCAGTATTTGACAAGACAGGTACTGTTACCTCCGGCAAGTTTGAGTATGTTCAGTGTGAGTGCCATCACTGTCACTGTACGGACAAAAAGGACCATCATGAGCTTTTGCGTATTATCGCAGCCTGTGAGAAATACAGCACTCATCCTATTGCAAAGTCTGTTAATTTGGCCTTTGGTGCATTTGCTGATGACGCTATCATAACAGAGGCAAAGAATTATCCCGGTATGGGAGTCAGCGCCCTTGTGGACGGAACAAAGTATTATGTGGGCAACGCCAAGATGATGGAGCAGGTAGGCGTTGATTATCACGAAACAGAGATTATAGGTACTGCTATTTACTGTTGCAATGACAATGAGTTCTTGGGCGATATTGTGTTTGCCGATATTATCCGAGAGGACTCAAGAGAATCCATTGAGGCTATGGGCAATTTGGGCATAAAGAAGACAGTTATGCTCACCGGCGACAAGGAAGAGATTGCCAAGGATGTGTCCTCTCGCGCAGGGATAGACCATTACTACTCCAAGCTTTTACCTGACGAAAAGGCCGAAATTATTAATACAGAAATGGCTGACGGTCATACAGTATTGTATGTTGGCGACGGCATCAATGATGTTCCTGTTATCACTGCAGCCGATGTAGGTATTGCAATGGGTGGAGCAGGCTCGGATGTAGCCATTGAGGCAGCAGATATTGTGGTTATGGGCGATTCCTTGTCCACCCTGCCGATTGGTATGTCCATTGCAAAAAAGACAATGAGATTAGCAAAAGAAAATATTGTTTTTTCTATTGTAGTGAAGCTGGTGATTTTGGTGCTGGATGTAATTCTTGCCACAAAATTGCCTATGTGGGTTGCTGTGTTCGGTGATGTGGGCGTTTGTCTGCTGGCTGTAGCCAACTCACTGCGAGCAATGATTATTCACAAGAAGAAATAGGGGGAGTTTTTATGAATAAGACAAAGAAAACCGCAAAGCAAAAATGGGCAACCTTTGGTAAAGTAATCGCAGTCATTGTCGCAATTATAGGTGTTATAGCAGGAGTGACGGCTATTGTCAATGCCAGAGTTGTTGATAATGCAAAGGCATTTATCACCAGAATTAATCCTGTAGAATATGATGATCAGTTGATTCCCGAGGAGAGGAACGGATACACCGCGTTTGTTACCGACAACGACCTTAAGGTTATGCAGTTGACGGATGTGCATATCGGCGGTGGATTCATCAGCGCCCGCAAGGATACTATGGCCATCAATGCAGTTGCCGCTATGGTCAGTGAGGAAAAGCCGGATTTGGTTATTGTCACCGGTGATATTGCATATCCTGTACCGTTTCAGGCAGGTACATTCAACAACAAGAGCGGCGCCGTAATTTTTGCCACACTTATGGAGCAATTGGGCGTATATTGGGCGCCGGCATTTGGCAATCATGACACAGAGTTGTACTCATACTACAGCCGTGACAGTATTGCTCGTTTGTATTCGGACAGAGAGCAGTATCCCCACTGTCTGTTCCAGGCCGGTCCGGAGGATATTTACGGCGCCGGCAATTACATAATTAATTCTGTCAACAAGGTGGGCAGAATTACCCAGAGCTTTATTATGATGGATTCCAACTCATACACCGACCACGATTACTTTGGTATAAAGTGGAAGTACGACTGCATCCACGCCGACCAGGTGCAATGGTATAGGGACCAGATAG
Organism: Eubacterium sp.; assembly: GCA_051881195.1. Lineage (GTDB taxonomy): Bacteria > Bacillota > Clostridia > Oscillospirales > Acutalibacteraceae > Eubacterium_R. The sequence continues at coordinate 19,474 of JBJEPK010000055.1, forward strand.
AGAATTTAACAAAGGTTAATCAAGGCCTGACTCCAAAATCCTGCTTGTTTTTCCATATTCCTCTCAAGGAAATGCAGGATGCGTATTTTGAGTACAATGACAATGGTTTTGAGAATACCGAGGATGTTGAGTATATGTTTGGACAGGCAAAGGAGCACAAGCTTGTGGTATTCTCCAGCAGTAAGAACGAGGGTATGTTCGATGCCTGCAAGGAGCTGGGCTCTACTCAGGCAATGTTCTTTGGTCATGACCATCTCAATAACATTTCTCTAAAGTATAAGGGTATCCAAATGTGTTATGGCAATTCTGTTGATTATCTGGCTTACACCAATATAGACAAGTATGGCTCACAGCGAGGCTGTACAATTATTACCTCTCATCAGAATGGCGAAATCAGTATCAAGCAGGAAAACTATTATCAAGATAAGTACCAGGGTATTATCGAAAAAGAGACCGTGTCCATGGATGATTACCATGAGGATGCCGGTCAACTGGTAACCGAGCCAGCAGAATAAAATACAGACCTAACGGATTAGTTTTCCGTTAGGTCTTTTTTAGTACGTCTTTATTGGAGTAAATTCTTGTGATTTGAGAACATCCAGCAGGTCATCGTTGTTGCGAATGGGACGGTTTGTTATGATACCGCCCTTCGCCAGTTGCTTTGGCACATGAAAATCGGAGCCTGCCACAGTCAGCTTGCCGCTGCGCTTTGCCCATGCCTCGGCTTTTTCGTTGCTCTTTTTTGGCACCTTGCCGTTATAAATCTCTATGCCGTCTATGTAGGCCGGGTTGCACCTGGTTATGTATGGACGGAATGGGTGTGCCTGGAACACAAGGTATCCCTGCTTATGCATCAGCTTGTACATATCCTTTTCCTGTAGCGTCAGCAGATTGCCCTGTCGGCGCAGCCATTCAGGGTCAACTCCGTAGATTAGGTAGTCATTGCCTGTGCCGTAGTGCCTCAGCTCCATGCCAAACATTACAGAAAAGCTTTCATCCTCATACTTTTTTAGTTCATAGTATGGGTTTATGTAGGCGTCGATATGCTTTTTCGGGTTGCCGTATCCTTTTAAAAAATTAAAGGTTAGTGGGCTGTAATGGTCTGTAATCACAACTCCGGAGTATCCGGCCTCTTTGTACAGCCTTGCGATTTCCTTTGGTTCTGTTCTGCCGCATTGACGACTGCCTTCCTTAGTGTGGCAGTGCATTTCGTATTTGTATTCCATTAGTAATCAGCCTTTCTAAACATTTGTGTGATTTGGGTTGACAGCAGTGGATATTTGTCCAGCTTTGGGTCTGCTGCCAACATTCGTTTTGCACAAGTCCGGCATTGAGTGAGGGTGTCCATATCCTCCAGCATATCGGCAATTACCAAATTTGGCAGTCCGTGTTGCCGTTTGCCGAAAAAGTCGCCGGGCCCTCTGGTTTTTAGGTCGTAGTCGGCTATCTCGAATCCATCCGATGTACTTTTCATTAGCTTTAGGCGTTCCTGTGCGCTTTCGCTTTTGCTGTCGGATACCAGTATGCAGTAGGATTGGCTGTTGCCCCTGCCCACTCTGCCACGGAGTTGATGCAGCTGTGACAGGCCGAATCGCTCGGCATTCTCTATTAGCATTATAGTAGCATTTGGTACATCAACACCCACCTCTACAACTGTGGTGGATACCAACACATCAATTTCGCCCTTAGCAAAGGCGTTCATAACCTTGTCCTTTTCCTTTGGTTTCATTTTGCCGTGTAGTAATCCCAGCTTGTACCCTGCGAACACATTGTTTTGCAGCGCTTGGGCATATTCTGTGGCAGGGATGAGATCGCTTTCGCCCTCTTCAACCAGGGAGCATACAATATATGCCTGATTGCCCTTGTCCACTTCTTTTTTGATAAAGCTGTATATTCGGTTATGATAGCTTGAATTAACAAAATCGGTGCGTATTGGCTGTCTGCCCGGTGGCAGTTCGTCCAATATGCTGATGTTCAGGTCTCCGTAGATTATGAGACCCAGTGTGCGCGGGATTGGTGTGGCACTCATTACCAGCAGATGTGGATTGTTGCCTTTCATAGCAAGGTTTGCCCTTTGTTCAACACCGAATCTATGCTGTTCGTCGGTTACTACCAGCGCCAGGTTTTTAAATTCAACATCATTTTGTATCAATGCGTGGGTGCCGATGATTAGGTCTATGTCGCCATCCATCAGCGCCTGCTTTATTTCTTTTTTTTCTTTTTGTTTTGTTGAGCCTGTCAGCAAGGCTACATTGATATTGGTATTTGCCAGCAATTTTGACAACGATTGGTAATGCTGGGTCGCCAGAATTTCGGTAGGTGCCATCATTGCCGCCTGATAGCCATTGCATACTACCGTATGGATAACACCGGCTGCTACGGCAGTTTTGCCGGAGCCCACATCACCCTGTACCAGTCTGTTCATTGCCGTGTCACTCTGCATATCCCGGATACAGTCGGATATTGCGCGGCTCTGAGCGTTAGTAGGTGGGAATGGTAACAGATTGTAAAATTGCCGGCTGTAATCCTTGGTTAGCACCAGTTGATTTTTTGTGGCTTTTTTTGTTTTCAGGAGCATTAGTCCCAGTTGTAGAGTCAGTAGCTCCTCAAATATCAGCCTTTTTCTTGCAATAGCCACATTGTCCATATTGGTAGGGAAGTGGATTTCCCTAATAGCAAAGTCCAGGGAGCATAGTCCGTATTCGTTCAGTATTGCCCGGTCAAGTGTGTCCTCAATTTGGCCCACCTTGTCCAGCGCTGATGCAACAACCTTTGCTATTGCCTTGCTGGACAGATTGCCTGTGGCACTGTAGATGGGGTGAATACCCATTGCGCCATCTGCTTTTTCTATCTGTGGGGATGACATACCGGCAGAGGTAAAGTTTTTTTCAACTTTGCCGTATAGTATATATTCGTCAAAGGTGCGTAATGCCTTAGCCAGATATTTGTTGTTGAAGATGGTGACATGTATCACATTTTGTCCGTCGGAAAAATTGCACTTGTACAGTGTCATTCCTTTGCGAATCATAGATTCCTTGACGGGAGTAATCATGGTAGCCTTTATGAACACAGGACGGTCGGTGGGAGCGTCCAATACAGTTGTGGTATTGCTCCAATCCTCATATTTGCGTGGAAAGTAGTGAATAAGATTATCTAAAGTGTAAATGCCAAGCTTATTGAAAAGCTTGGCTCTTTTTTCTCCTACACCTTTTATATACTGAATATCGTATTCACTATAATTCATTGTTTACTCCACCGATACTATATAGTAGTAGATTGGCTGGCCGCCGTCGATGATGCTGATTTCTGCTGCCATATCGTATTTTTCCGTAAGCATTGCCTCCACCTTTTGTGCATCGGCTTCGGTAACGCCATCGCCATAGATAATTGTAATTAATGAGTTAACATCGGGGTCGAACATCTTTGTAGTGGACTCAAATGCAATTTGCTCCTTGTCCTCGCCAACGGATTCAATACTGCCATTAACCAGTCCCATAATCTGACCCTGCTTGATTGGTTGTCCGTTTACTTCGCTGTCACGAGCAGCAAATGTGACCATACCGGTTTGGGTTGCTGATGCCATATCCATCATAGCCTCAACATTTTCGTCAGCGGATATGCTCTCGTCAAATCCCAGCATAGCGCTGATACCCTGTGGGATTGTCTTTGTTTCCAGCACCTTTATTTTTCTATCCTTTGCCATGGGTACTGCTTGCTGGGCTGCCATGATTATGTTTTTGTTGTTAGGCAGGACAAATACTGTTTTTGCAGGGGTTGCCAGCACTGCGTTCAATATATCGTCGGTGGATGGATTCATTGTTTGTCCACCGGATACCACCACATCGGCGCCCAGGTCGGTAAATAATTGTGTCAGTCCGTCACCGGCGCATACTGCTACAAAGCCGTAGTCGTTTTCCGGTGCAGCTTGCTTCGGCTTTTTGGTTTCTTTTTTTGCTTCTACGGCTTGGTGTTGCTTTCGCATATTATCTATTTTTATGTTGATTAGTTGGCCGTACTTCAGGGCAGTTTGGATTACTGTGCCGGGGCAGTTGCTGTGGACATGCACCTTGATAATATCATTGTCGTCAACGACTACTACACAGTCACCAACCAATTCCAGATAAGCGCGTAGCTTTTCAGGGTCCTTTTCTTTGGATTCAGCCTCTTTTTCTATCAAAAACTCGCTGCAATACGCATATTTTATGTCCTCAACGGACTCAGCAACAGTTTCGGTTGATTGCACTTCCTTGCTTTCCTGCATTTGGAGGATAATATTTTTTGCAAATACGCTCTTGATACCCTCAAATATCAGCACAAGGCCCTGACCGCCTGCGTCAACTACACCGGCTTTTTTCAGTACAGGGAGCATATCCGGAGTTTCTGCCAAAGCAACCTTTGCAGCCTCCAGAGCAGCATTGCATACCTCAAGTGGGTCGTTTTCTATATCTGCGATTTCTTCTGCAGCCTCAGCGGCGCGTCGGATTACTGTGAGGATTGTGCCCTCGGTGGGTTTCATTACAGCCTTGTAGGCAGCGTCGCTGCCTGCCCTAAATGCGGCAGCAACAGCCTTTGAGTCGGCAGACTCCATACCCTTAAATGCTTTTGAGAATCCACGGAAGATAAGGGACAGAATTACGCCCGAATTACCTCTGGCGCCACGAAGCAGTGCAGACGCACACTTCTTTGCCACATCGGCAATGGGGCTGTCATCGGGCATATCCTCAATTTCTCTTGCTGCGGCAGAGATAGTCATTGACATATTTGTACCGGTATCTCCGTCCGGAACAGGGAAGATGTTGAGAGCATCCACCTTTTCGCGGTTGCTGTTGATATTATTTGAGGCGGAAATAATTCCGTCGCGAAACATAAGTCCTGTTATCATTGCACCTTCCCCCAATTAGTTAAGTCCAGCAACGTGGACATTTACTTCAGCAACTGTAAGGTCAGTAGCGCTCTCTACAGAATACCTTACCTTGTGGGTGATACTGTCGGCGATGGCGTTAATATTTACTCCGTATGACACAGCGATGTATAGGTCCACTACAAGTTGACCGTTCACGCTCTTTACGATTACGCCTTGGTCGGTGGTATCAAGGTCAACCTTGTCTACCTTGTTTTTGATTACGGATTTGATGCTCTGGTATGTGTTGGAGCTAACCATTCGTGTTACACCAAAGCAGCTTTGTGCCACATGACCGATAAGGTGGCTGAAATAGTTGTTTGTAATTTCGATATATCCATTTGGATTTTCGTATTTTATCATAATATTACCTCCGTAATTATGTCTTTATTGATTGCAATACCAGTCTTCTATATTAGAGAAGTAGTTGCCATGGTAGCCCTGCATATCTCCGCGAATTGACTTGGAGTAGCATATCATACCCTGTCTGTACAGTACCGGAATGAATGGCAGTTCCTCCGAAAAAGCGATAACAAAATTACCGATTTCACCTTTACCGTTCATATACTTCTTGTAGGCTGATGCAGCTTTGCTGCTTTTTATGTCTATGCCGTAGCCGGTGGCACCGTTTTTTTTGAAAAAGGAGTACAAATTCATATCGTTTGTAATAGCAGTTTCGCCGATATAAATATCAAAGCTGCGATTTTTCACACCTTTTTTGTATGCCTTATCCTTTTCTATATTGATTGTTACCTTAAATCCTACAGCCTCCAGCTCCTGCTTGATAAGCTTGGCGGCAGACACGCGATTTTGGTTGTTATTCACCAGTATAGTCAGCTTTAGCTTTTCTTTAGGGTAGCCGCTTTGGGCTACTGCTTGCTTGGCAGCTACCGGGTCGGCAGTAGAACTGAATACTTTTGTACTTTTGCCCAGTCGGGATACCGGATTAAATACGGATGTAGCACTGTGGGCACAGCCCTGATAACTGCTTTTTACCAGAGTGTCTCTATCTATTGCCAGGGATATTGCGCGCCTGATATTGGCGTTGGACGCTATGGATGCACTATAGCTGTTCAGTCCGATATATACCAGATTGTTAAGGTTAATCAACTTTTTGTTGCATTGCAGACGAACATTGTTGCCGGATGACAGGTCACGGTAGGCAAAGCTGATGTTGCCGATATTGACTGCGTTGTCCACAGATTCCTCCGTTGCCACATTAACCAGAGGAATTTTTGTAAATCTGGGAGAAAAGTCGGGGAAGTGCTTGTTGACTACCAGCTTGAGCTGACCGTCGTCAATAGAGTATTTGTATCTGCCGCTTCCGATAGCCATTCCGTTTTTGTCGGTTTTGCTGCTGGCGATAGCAAATGTAAGCAGATTATGTGCATTTGGGTTTGGGTAATTCAAGTTGAAAATTACCGAGTTATTGTCACCCTCCCGGGCAGATTCGATAGCCTTGAGGCTGTTGCGCCAGTGAGGTGATAACTGTGCCTCGTTAAAGGAGTGCACAACACTTTGGGCAGTGACCTCGTCTCCGTTGGAGAATAGTGTGCCTCGCGGTATTGTAACTGACAGTGTTTTGCTGTCTATATATGCATAGCTGCCGGCAATCTCCGGTTGCGGTTCGTAGTTCTCATCCAGTGTGAATAGCGAGTCAAACACCAAGTCCTCCAGTACCTGATTGTTTAGGGTTTTGGACTTGTAGGGGTCCAGTGAGTCCGATTGGGAGTAGCTGAGCTTGAAGCTGCCGGTATCCTTTACCACAGCAGTGGTGGTCTGGGTTATCAGCCGGTGCTCACCGGTGTTGCTATTATCTTTACATCCGGAAAAGAGCAATACTATCATCGCCATTGCCAGCGCAAGGGAGAGTATTCGCTTGTTCATTTTCTAAACCTTTCTATCTTAACTGTTCTGCCGGTTTTGTTATCTATCTCAAAAAAGCAGCCCTCCACTGTGCAAGGCCCGTCAGGATTGGCAAATCGCACAGGCAGGTTGGTACGCATCTTTTGGATGGCAAGCTCCGGTGTGATGCCCAAAACCGAGTAATACGGTCCGGTCATACCCAGGTCGGTAATGTAGCCGGTGCCGTTTGGGAGTATCTGTTGGTCGCTGGTCTGGACATGAGTGTGAGTTCCATATACAGCGGACACTCTGCCATCCAGGTAAAAACCCATGCCCCTCTTTTCGCTGCTGGCCTCTGCGTGAAAGTCAACAAGGATGATGTTGACACCCTCTGCCTTTATCTTTTCTATTTCTTTATCTACCGCGTCAAATGGATTGATTATATTGTCCAGGTACACAGCGCCTTGTAGATTGATTACACCCACTCGGCAATAGCCTTTGTCCAGTATTACTGAGCCCCTGCCGGGGGCACCGGTATGGTAGTTGCATGGTCTGATAATAAATTCGTTATCATCCAGATAATCACATATTTCCGGCCTTCTCAAGGAATGATTGCCCAGGGTGATTACATCCACACCGCTGTCAAAAATATACTTTGCTGTCTTTGGCAAAATGCCATTCCCAACAGCAGAATTTTCTCCGTTAGCGATGACAATATCTGCATTATATTCTTTTTTTAGTGTGGGCAGTACCTGCCTCAGGTATTCGCATCCGTTAGACGATACAATGTCGCCAATTGCTAGTATTCTCAAAATAACACCGTTTCTATATCTATAATCCATAATATTATACTATATTATTATATTAAAAACAATACCCAATCGTTATGGCATACATATTGCAAAAGTACTTTGGATATGATATTATTCTAAGTAGAGATTTTTAGGAGGGATATTATGCACGAGTCCGGCGAAATGTATCTGGAGACTGTATATGTTCTGTCGCAAAAAAAAGCAGAGGTTCGCTCTATTGATGTGGCTGAGTATATGGGATTTTCAAAGCCCAGTGTCAGCCGTGGAGTCAGTATTCTCAAGAGAGACGGATACCTGACAATGGATGCAAATGGGTATCTTGAGCTGACAGATTCCGGTATGGACCTGGCAAAAAAGATTTACGAGCGGCATACAGTCCTAACCAGGATGCTCACCGGCCTGGGAGTGGATGAGGATGTTGCCTCTCAGGACGCCTGCAAGATGGAGCATGTTATCAGTGATGCAACTATGGATGCCATTAAGCGACATTTTGAGTAACAAAAAACACCAAATGCGTAATGCACTTGGTGTTATAATTTTATTTGCTCTGTTTTATTTCATCAAATACGGCTGTAACCTGTTCATCAGGCGCCTTGGTGAGCAGGGATACGACGATGTTGACCACTAATCCTGTCAGGAATGCAGGCAGCAGCTCGTAGATGTTGAGCACATCTGCCATACCGGCAATCTTGTACTTCCATAGGAATACCATAACGCCACCGGCTATCATACCGGCGATGGCACCGTACTTGTTGCTTCTGCGCCAGAACAGTGACAGCAGCATTACCGGGCCAAAGGTAGCGCCAAACCCTGCCCAGGCGAATGATACAATGCCAAATACTGAGGAATTGCTGTCCCAGGCGATTATTACACCGATTACGGATATGATGATGAGAGTAACTCTGGCTACTACCATCTTGCCGGTATCGGTAAGATTGATTTTGAGTAGGCCGCCCAGCACATTTTCGCTGGCAGCGGATGATGCAGCCAGCAGCTGGCTGTCAGCAGTGGACATTGTGCTGGCCAGTATGCCCGCCAGGATAACGCCGGCAATCAGCGCAGGTACAATGCCGTGGCTTGACATATAGTTGGATATTTGGATAATAATTGTCTCGCTGTCATCGAATGCAGGCAGTGTACCGTTGTTAATCATAGCAAGTCCAACAACACCAATCATTACGGCTACAGCCATGGAGATGACTACCCATACCGTAGCAACTCTACGGGACAGCTTAACCTTTTCCGGGTCCTCGATAGCCATAAATCGCAGGAGAATATGGGGCATACCAAAGTAGCCAAGACCCCAAGCAAGGGTGGAGATTATAGGTATAAATCCAAATGTGCCCGCTGTGTTGGTTGTCGGGTCATGGCCTTGGAATAGGTTGAGGTAACCACTCAGGTTCTGTGCGTTGTCAATTACAGCAGCAGGACCTCCTGCCTTTGCGATACCGAACACCAGTACAATCAGCAGAGCAACAGTCATAATGATTGCCTGGATAAAGTCCGTTGTGGATGCGGCATTGAATCCGCCCAGGGATGTGTAGCCAACAATGATGATGGCCGACACAATCATTGCAATGTGGTAGTCAACACCGAACAGAGTGCCGAATAGCTTGCCGCATGCGGCAAATCCGGACGCTGTGTACGGCACAAAGAAAATGATAATCATTATTGCCGCCAGTGCCATCAGTATATTCTTTGATTCCCTATATCTTAGCGAAAAGTAATCAGGAATGGTGATAGCGCCTATTCTCTCGGAATACCTACGCAGCTTTTTGGCTACTATCAGCCAGTTGAGGTATGTACCTACTGCCAGACCGATTACCGTCCAGCTAACCTCTGCAAGGCCGGCAGCCAGTGCCAAACCGGGCAATCCCATCAGCAGATAGCTGCTCATGTCCGACGCCTCGGCGCTCATTGCTGTAACAAAAGGGCCCAGCTTTCTGCCACCCAGATAAAAGTCGCCTACATTTTTTGTCTTTTTTGAGTATATTACACCGATAATTACCATCATAGCAAGATATGTAACAATGGCAATCATGATACAAATTTGTCCGCTTGTCATACTCATTCTCCTTACTTATTAATAAATACTTCACAATCATAACATATAATCAGCAAAAATGCAAATTTATTCATAATTTGGTAATTTATACATTTTATATACAGTTGAAAGATTGGGATTTATTTGTTATAATTATGGCAAAATAACTGTGTTTTGGAGCATTACTATGGTATTTGACAGTAGCACTATTACCGGAATTAAGGTGAATAACAGGGTTTTTCGTTCTGCTACTCATGACGGACTTGCCGACGATAACGGAGCCCCAACCCAAGAGCTAATCAGTCGATACGAAAATATTGCACGCAATAATGCTGGCTGTATTATCACAGGTTACGCAGCCGTCAGCAAAAACGGAGTATCGCCCTATCCGGCTATGCTGAAGATATATGACGATGATGTGCTGGAGCAGTATCGGTTACTTACCCAGTCCGTGCATAAGCACAATACTCCCATTGTGTTGCAGATTGCACATTGCGGTCGTCAAACCGCGTCCAAAAAAATCGGAGCCCAAAAGGTGGCGCCGTCCAATGTGTTCCATTCGTTCTATCCCGATTCTGCCAAGGTGATGACTCGGGCAGAAATATACGGTATGGTGGATGACTTTGTGGCGGCGGCCGTTAGGGCAGAGCGAGCAGGTTTTGACGCAGTTCAGTTACATGGTGGACATGGATATATTTTGCACGATTTTATTTCTCCTTATGGCAACCGCAGGGATGATGAGTTTGGCGGTTCGTTGGAGAACAGATGCAGGGCGGTGGAACTGATCATCAAGGGAATTAAGGCGAAAACCAAGCTCCCTGTGTGGATAAAGATTAGTGCATCGGACAACAGAAAAGGCGGCATGAATGTGCAGTATGCCATCCGGGTGCTGCAACGGTTACAGGCGGCAGGTCTGGACGCTGTTGAGGTGTCCTGCGGTACGGTGCAGGACGGTATGAATACCATGCGCAGCAGGGTGTTGCCCATGGACGCCGTGTTCAGGTACCGGGAGCCCTGCGCAAGCTTTCCGCAATGGCTCAAAAATATTGCGCTCCCCCTTGCTAATATGGTAAACCCGATGATAAAGCAGCCGTCGCCGTTGGAGAATTTTAATGTGGAAAACAGCCGGTTGATAAAGCAGGCATTGGATATTCCCGTTATTGTTGTGGGCGGTATCCATAGACTGGCAGATATGGAGAATATACTGCAGCAGGGCAAGGCTGACTATGTATCTATGTGCCGACCCTTTATCTGCGAGCCGAATTTGGTGCGCAAACTGATGGACGGCACCCAAACAGAGGCAAAATGTATTATGTGCAACTACTGTGGCTTGGTTATCGAAAAAGAGTCAACCAAATGTCTGTACGGCAAACTAAAATAACAGAGCACCGTGTCCAAATCGGATACGGTGCTTTGCTTATTCTATATAGTTTGGTATGAATTATCCAACGCTTCGATATAGCAATCGACAAATTTATGCCTTAATTCATTTGAATATTCAACAATTTGATTTGCATATTCAATTTTTACATCATTATCAAGTTTAGCCATCCAATCTTTTTTATGGATTTGCTTTAATGCTGTGGATTTGTTGGTTATCCCTAATGCAATGATTTTTGCATTTGGAAAAGCAGACAAAAACTCGTTTGGTGTAAAATGACAACCCTCGATAATAATGTCTTTGTTAGGATAATCAATAGCAAGATATTCAGTATATGTTTTTACAAATTTCAAGAATTTATCATTATTCATTGTTGGACGAATAGATACCTTTTCTGCCGTATATAGCTCAAACCCATCGAATGTAAAGCGAATCGCTTTTGATAGAGCGTCAAGGCTTACTATTATTTCGTTGTTGCTTATGCTTTGCGCATAAGTAGTTTTGCCTGTGCAGGTTGCTCCTGTAATGTATGTAATTTTCATAATCAATCCTTTCTGAAAATATCAAGCATGTGTTCTGAAAATCCTACTAAATCCTCACGCTCGCAGATTGTTGACAGGAACTTTAAGTATTCCTCAAATTCTCGTTTGTTAAGTAAATTCAGTTTATTATTGTAAAGATACGACAGCATATCGACACCGACAAAGTGAAGCCTTGTAATAGGATAATTCTTCATAAGCTCGTCAATATCCGGCTTTCTGTAAAGCTCAAATATCTCATTTGGACTTGATTTTGCGTGGTAATCATCATCAATCAATCCGCTGTCAAGATATGACAGAATTCTCTTTTTGTAGAACATTTTATACATACAGGTATCATTATTGCAATAGGCAGAATAGATTATTCCGCCCTTTTTAGCAACCCTTATTGCTTCGCTGATTGCCCTGTGCTTGTCTTCATCATTGAATAAGTGATACATAGGACCGAGGAGTAAAACAATATCGTAGGTATCGCTATCAATAAATGATAAATCGCAAGCATTACCCTCATATATTTTGATATTGTGCTTTGGTTTAACCTTTTTCTTCATAATTTCAATATTGTGTGGTACAAGCTCAACTGCAGTGACATCATATCCCATTTCTGCAAGGGTAATAGAGTATCTGCCGGTACCGGCACCGATTTCGATTATCTTTGAATTTGGTGTAAGATATTTTTCGATATATCTCATTGTTGTGATATATTCCGGCGATCTGTTTTTCTTTTTCAGCCTACCGTCTTCGTCGTAATTATTATAAAATTCAATTATTTCTTTCATTATTCCAACCTCGTTTCTCTTTCATTGTTTAGTGTAAAATATGTTATATATGCTTTGTGTTTTATCGTAAATGCTTCTGGGCAGGTTGATAAAAAATCTCTATGAGCCTTATCCCATTTTGAAAATGTTTCCTTATCCATTGAAGCAAGCGTTCCTCTGCAGGCGCACATTCTGCCGTGCCAGCTTTCGCGGGTAAAGGGAATATCACAATAAAATGTTTCTGTAATCCTTCCATCAAACAAATCGTCAAACATATCCTTTGCGCCGCTTGCCGCAGGTGTCCAATTTGGATTCATTTTCTTTACCAGCGAATGACTTTTTGACGCTATTTTGTCATCGGCGGTGTATGTTAAGTACACCTTAATAAATTTACCGTTTGGCTTTAGCAATCTTTTTATTTCTTTTATCATTATTTCACGCTCAAAATAGAAGAAGCATTGTGCCGCAGTGATTATGTCAAAGCTGTTATCCGGCAAATTTGTGTATTCGGCAGGGGAGACGATATAGTTGATTTTCCAACCGTTTTCCTTGGCTTTCTCTTTTGCATAGTCTATTTGTTCCTTGGTTATGTCAACAGCAGTAATATCTGCATTTTCATTGTATAAATTTTGAGGTAAAACGCCTGTGCCTGTGCCTAAATCAAGCCATGACGTTCCGTCTTTAGCAACACCTAATTCATGCAATCTCTTATATAATTCATCAGGGTAAATATCTCTGTACTTTGCATAGTCCTCACTCGTTAAACCCCAGTCGAAAGCTTTACCGTTGTCAAATTTTTTATTGGTTAACATATTTCTTCCTCCCTAACAATACAATTATACGACTTTCTGTAATTTACAATCGTCATTTTGCTATTTATTACTTTTTCTTTACCTGTTGGCATATATCCCATTTTTTCATATAGGTGGCAATTATTCTTTTCCTGCTTAATGGTATCAAGATACCAATTATCATATTGCGGATATTTTTGCTCTGCAAGCATTATGGCATTTTGAGCTATACCCTTGTTTTGATATTTTTTGATGACGAATAGCCTTGCAAACTCAATTTCGGTTTCATTGGCTTTTATCCAAATTTGACCGACTTTAATATCGTTATGAACAATCCAAAGCATAGTGATTTTGGGATTGTTATAGCACTTTTTGAATTTGGAAAAGGTCATAAATACAGGGTTATTTTTATCGTGATATTTTATAAATGTATGTATAAAGCCTTTTCTGTGCATTAGATGTGCTTTGCGCAATTCGTTACATTTAATCTCTGTTAATTCAATCATAATAAATCTCCAAAAAAATAACTGCTGACAAACTTTAGTGTTCGTCAGCAGTTTAGTTTATGCTATAAAATAATCTAATTCTACCTATGAACACAACCCAAATAAGCCCAAGCATGATACTTAGGCTGCTGTGGCTGTGCAAAGCTATTTACTTTTGCAATCAGATTAGTCATAACTCTTACCTCGTTTTGCACATAATAACATCTATGGATATTTTTGTCAACAGGTGTTTGGGAAGGCAAAACTACTTTTGTTTTTTCTTAATTTTGTTTAATTTTTTGTTTATGCCTAGGATTTGCTCTTTGGTGAATTTGCCTCCCAGCATGGAGAAAGCTCGTCTCAGTGCAAAGCCCTTTGCCATCTCCAGCATGGTTTTGTTAGGCTTAAATCCGGCAACGGATAATCCTTTTTCCTTTTTTTCGCCATTTTTCTTTTCCTTTGGCTTGTCGCCGGTTAGGGCTTTTTTTAACATTGGGAGCATGGACAGCAGTACCAATTTGCCGCCAAAGGTTGCCAGAATATCGCCAACGGTGTCATTGATTGACAGATAGCCTGCCGGTGTATCTATCTCGAACCAGTTGATTACCGAGCCCTCCTCCTGCATAATGTAGTCAGGATTTGGCTCGTCAACCTTTTTGATATTAGCCGTATCCTCCAGGTCGCCTGCCACAGCCTTTAACTGAGTTTCGCCCTGATTCTTGACCTCAAAATAGAAGAACGGATACTTGCCCTTGGTCTGCTTGCCCACACTTGTGCCGTTTGCAAACAGCTCTACCTCATCCTGATTTGAGTACACGGTAACCTTTGTTACATCCTCAACTCTGTCTATATATCTCTTGGAGCAGATGTGAAGGATGGGCTCGTCGGACAGCCAAGCCTTGTAGGCATAAAAGCTGTCTTTTTTGTACTTTCTGTCAAAGGTAACAAGTCCCTTGTGGTTCATACCGTTTTCGCCGCCCTCGGCTCTTGCATCGGCAGCAAAGTCAAACATATTCCACACATGAGTTGCCCACAGATACGGCCTTTCGGCAATCTGCTTGATTAGTTCCTCGTGGTAATATGCCTGGTATTCCTCCGTATAGTCGCCCTGCTCCGGATTGGAGGTATGCCAGTTCAGTGCCTCGCACCCGTACTCGCTGATACCGATAGCTCTGTTAGGATACTTTGCGTGGAAGTTATCGAACCAGGGTCCGTTCATTCCGGCGTTTCCACCATACCAGCCGAAGTAGTGGTTGTATGACAGCACATCGGGAATTTGGATGTATTCTGCGTCGATTGGGCACATTGTCAGTGCAGCCAGGGTGGTGAGCCTTGTCTTGTCCATTTGGTGACACAGGTCGTTCAATTTTTTGTGATTTTCTATCATAGTTTGGGAGGCTACTCCGCCCATGGTAATTTCGTTTGACAGTCCCCACACAACGATTGACGGGTGGTTGTAGCACTGGTCAATCAGTTCTCGCATTTGGGTCATTGTGTTGTCAACGCCGTTGTCCATGTGGCGAGAGATATATGGAATTTCTGCCCATACCACCATGCCACGCTCGTCACACAGGTCGTAAAAATACCGGTCGTGCTGATAGTGAGCAAGACGGATGGTTGTTGCACCCAGCTCGCAGATAAGGTCCATATCCTCCCTGTGATGCTCCGGCAGCAGGGCGTTGCCGATGTGGGGTCTGTCCTGATGACGGGATACACCACGCAGCGGGTATTCCTTACCATTGAGGATAAAGCCTTTGTTAGGGTCAATCCGGAAAGAACGGATACCGAATCGGGTTGATACCTTGTCCACAACATCACCGTCCACAACCAGGTATGCGTTGGCGGTGTACAGATGGGGGTCCTTTCTGCCGTTCCATAAATGCGGGTTGTCAATAGTAGTTTTTGCCTCTGCACCGCGATAGATAACTTTGTTGTCATTCTCTATTTCGTACTCTATTGTGCCGTTGCCCACAGCCTTTGCCTCAAATGTAATTGTGGCACTGTCGCCGTCAACTACGGGAGTAACATGGAATGTACCGTCAAAATGAGTAGCCGGTACACAGATTAGCTCCACATTTCTGTATATACCACCGTAAAATGTAAAGTCGGCCTGCTGTGGGTACACGCTATTGTTGGGTGAGTTATCCACCTCAACCAGCAGTTCGCCTGTTTTTTCTGCCAGTTCCAGGGTAAACGCAGAATATCCACCGTGGTGGGAGCCGATTTTTTTGCCGTTATAGAACACGTCGCAGGAGGAATTGACACCGTAGAATTTGACAAACAGCAGTTCGCCCTCCATTTGGGTTGCGTCAATTTGCTTTTTGTAATAGCACTTGCCACGATAGTAGTCATTACCGCCGTCCTGACCATCCTTGCCGTTCCATGTGTGTGGCAGGTCCAGGGTCTGCCATTCCTTATTATCCTTGGAGAATTCCCAAGCAGCATTTATATTTTTTATCTCTCTCATTTAGTTCTCCTCTCCGTGGATTTGTCTTAGCTTTTCTACATTTTCGTCAACCTGCTTTTTGTGTAACGGGTACCAGAACCACAGCATGAGACCCAGTACAATAAATCCGATTGCAGGTATCAGGGTTGTGATATTGAAGATGCCGTTAACCACATCGGTATCAAATTGGGTTGCCTGTGAGTATCCTACCATATCCAGCAGTACTCCCGACAGACCGGCTGATGCTGCCTGACCCAGCTTTCTGGCAAAGGAGTACAGGGCGTACACTGTTCCGTCCTCGCGGATACCGTTCTTGATTTCGCTGTAATCTATTACATCGGTAATCATTGCCCAGCCTATCATCTGGTACATACCCAGACCCAGCCATGTTGCCGCCTGGAATACTATGAACACCCACACATTGCCGGGGCGGATAAAGAACACAAGCAATGACATTAATCCGCCGAACAGGGAGGCAACCGCACCGATTTCTGCCTTGCCAAAGCGTTTTGCCAATGGCTTGGCAGACGCTGCAGCAGCTATCATAGCAAATCCCATTACTCCCATGCCGTATGTGATTGCCTTTGCGTTGTGGTAGTAGTTAGGGTAGATGTAGTTGGACATTGATTGTAATGTAAGCTGTGCCAGCAGCATTACTATTGATGATACAATGATGGAGATAAGCGCTCTGTTGCTAAAAGCATTCTTTAGCATTACCTCAACATTGTTGCGCTTGAGTGCGTTTTCGTCAGGTTCAACAATAACTCGCTCTGTTACCATGGTGTAGCACAGCAGGTAACAGATGATTGCACCTATTGAGCAGGCACCGGCAACCAATGTGAATCTGCCACCCATAAGCTCATTGTTTTTGTCGTAAACAATCATTGGCAGACCGGCTGTAATGATTGCGCCTGCCAGTGTGCCTCCCATGGTCCTAAAGGTGGATAGTGACTGCCTGTCGTTAGGGTCGTCGCTAATGGCAGAGGCCATTGAGCCGTAGGGTATATTGACGCTGGTGTAGAACACTGAGCCCCACAGAATGTAGGTTACAACCAGGTATACAATTTTGAATGTCATGCTCATGTTGGCCAGTGAGCTTTGGTATATCAAGAATGACATAAGTGCTACCGGTCCGCCCATTCGCAAAATCCAAGGCTTGAATTTACCGGCTTTTGTAACCTTTGAGCGGTCGCAAATTCGACCCATTCCTACATCTGTAAAGGCATCAACAAATCTTGCCACCATCATTACAATGCCGACAACACTACCCTTTACACCCATAATGTCTGTGTAGAATTTTAGCAAAAATGTGGACGATAGCATAAAGGTGAAGTCATTACCGAAATCACCGAACATATAGCCCAGCTTATCCACTATGCCAAATGGTTTTTTGTTCATATTTAATTTACACCCCTTTTTGTTGTAACTTGATTATAACATATTTATTATGACAATGATAGTGGATAATATTTCAAAAGACAGCAAATTTAGTGAGTACTCTCAATTATTTCTCTAATATGTGCTTCTGCTTCTTTTATTTCTGCCAAAAACTCTTTGGATGATACTCGCAGAGCGCCGTTGCCCAATATGATTATTTGCTCCAGCGCGTCGGAGGTGACTACACGCACCTTGTTGTTTTTCTTTGCCAGTTGGTGGGTAGCCTTTTCGATATACATATCGGCTGTCTCCGCCT
>JBJEPK010000056.1:0-37046 GCA_051881195.1 Eubacterium sp.
ATTCTACCATAGGAGGTCTCTTTTTTCTATTGTCTATTTTTTACGGACTTGTTCATACACCGTTAAGGCTGTTGTTAGGTTAACCGGCAAATACAGTACTATGACTTGACTGTCATTGCGCCATATCTGCTTCTAAAATTTTGTTAATACAATCATATTTTGAAAGCTCTTCAGCCACCATAGGCTCCCGGGTTTCCTTTGCAAAATCAACAATTTCTCTCAAATATTTTACATCATCATCTTGGAGCATATTGTCATTATAGTTATCAACCGCAGCTCTTATCCTAAGCACGCGAACAATATTTGCATGCTTCTTTTCGGTAAGGTCGTAGAAGAAAAACGGTACTGCAACGATTATTGCGCCAATAAGAGAAAGCAATGATTGATAGAAGAAAATACTGTTTCTCAAATCAGTATTTTGCAGTGCAAGGGAAATATCGTCTGAAAAACCTACTCCGCCAAAGGAAAGGAACAAGGGAGTAAGCATACCGGTAAATACGCCGATTACTGTTGTAACAATAGCCATATAGTTCTGCCAAAAGCCCTCCAGACGCTTGCCTGTTTTCATCTGAATATCATCCATAATATCCGAAGTCATTATGCCTGTTACAAAGTAAAAACCACCAAAGAACTGTTCAAAGAATGATACCACCAAAATAAGCACAGGATTTTTGTGGAATATAACCTGGAGAGCAATCATAACAACATAGCCCACACAGGATATTATCATGACATTTTTCTTTCCCAATTTTTTAATAAGAAACGGTCCTACAAGCAGTGCCACCGCAATTGCATTCATAAGAATTGTGGAGCAGTAAAGACCTACTACGGTTTTGGCAGTATCGGAAACAAAGCTATACTGTGTAACCCAAGTTGTAATATTTGCAAGATTTCTTATTGCATTAAAGGAATTGAATATTGTTATTATCCAAAAGTATTTGCTTTTGCTCAGCAGCTTCATACCCTCAAAGAATTTTACCTTTGCAACATACTCCTGCTTAACAACCGTTCTTTCTTCAACACCTTTAACCAAAAGGAGCACCATAATAACGCCTATTACTCCGCATATCGGAAAAATAATGCGATACATATTTACGGCATTCCAACCGCCCTGCTTTACAAAAAGTGTACCTGCCAAAATAGGAAGTATAATATTTACAACCGAGCTTGGCAGACCTGACACCAAGCCCTTGATGGAACCGATATTAGCTCTTTCCTGGGCAACGGTAGAAATTGTCTGCTCAATACCCGATACGCACTGATTAAGAAGAGTGATAAAAAACTGACCTATTTGAATAAGTATAAATGCTATGAGGATACCGAGATTAAACTTGATTGTGGACGCCTCATAAATACCCATAATAGGAATTGCGGGAAGCGGTATGCTGAAAAGGTCAATATCCATCCACGAGGAGGGTATGTACGGTACAAACGAAAAGGTTACCGCAGTTCCTATTGATGCCCAAAGCAAAAATGGCTTGAACTTTCCGTTTTTGCCATTTGAATTATCAATCATCATGGACAAAATCGGCGAACGAATAATTGCGATTACTGACGCAAGAATAGTGAGTATCCAAGCCATACCCGTTGACATTTTGAAGTAAGAAATCATCAGGTGTACGCTTGTAGCAATGGTGGTATATTGCGTCAAAACGCCCAGCAGATTGGGACTGCCGCAACCTGCTGCAAAAGCGGCAAACTCTTTGTATGTAACCTGATACCCTTCGGGCGGTTTGTTCCAATGAGATTTAAAAGTGCCGATAGCATTTACTATTTTTGTTTTTACTGTCTCGTTTTTCTTTGTTTCTTCCATATACTTTACCCCTTATATTTTGAATAACTTTGATTATTCTTTAACGCCAAGCATAGCAGCGCCCAGCAGATTACTGTCGCTGCCAAACCGAGTATTGATTATTTTGGGCTTTCTTGTGCTTTTGTCATTTTCAAAAAAGCAATCTAAGTGGTATTTTATTTTGTCGGTAATATATGTGCTGTTTGATATAGCTCCACCCAGCACAATAATCTCCGGGTCATATACCAAATATGAATACCAGCATTTTAATGCAACGGTTCCGGCATATCTGTCAAGTAAATCTATTGCTTTTTCGTCACCGTTTAAAGCTTCTTTTTCCAACAACAGCATATCACCACGGGACATCGAGTTGTTGTACTCTTTTGTCAGCGCGATACTGTTTGCCCATTTGTCATACCGGTAATCACTGCCGTTGTAGTACTCCGGCATCATAAACATGGCGCCTGCTTGATATGTACTGCCCAAAAACAGCTTTCCGTCAATCATAACCGCACAGCCCAAAGATGAGCCGAGAACAAACAAAACCGCATTTTCATTCTTCTTGAGTACACCGTACTCCTTCTCTGCCAGCAATGCACAACGGGCGTCATTTTCTATATAGGCAGGGCAATCATATTTTTTTGACAAATAATCGGTCAGGCTGTTTTTTGATGTACTTTCAAGAGTTTCGTAGCCTATTGATTTTCCGTTTTTGTCCCAAAATCCACCACTGGAAATACCGATATAATCCACAGGCGAACTTATTACGCTGTCAATATTACTAACCAACGCTGAGAAGTCATTTGTGGTTTCCCATTTGCCCTTGTTGATGATTTTGTGGTTTTCAATATTGGCATATTTTGTGTATGTTCCACCGATATCAAGTGTAAAAATCATAGTCGTTACCTAATATATGCTTTGATTGTGGCAAGCCTTTGGCCCTTTGTTTTGTCAGTTGGTCTGATAATAAAATCACCCACATTTGCAGGAACGATAAAGGTTTCTGCATAATGAACAACATAAGGTTCAAAGGAATTGTCAGGGCTTACAACCTCTGCCTCCTCACCCTCAACAAGATTAAACACATTTACGCTGTCGTTGGCTTTGTGATAAACCTCATCTGTAAACCAATGTCGTATTGTTTCGATAGGCTCAAAAATATGAAGTCCCGTTTTTTCCGCCGTATATGTATCTGTCTCTTCAAGAGTTTCAAATCTATCTATAAGATTTGCCTTAACCCATTTTGTGTCACGAGAATAATCTATTACCCTGCTGCCGTGCTTAATATTGATTGGTCGTGGCTTTCCGTCAAGACCCAGCCTACCCCAATCCCACAGCTTGAAGGTAAAAATATACGGTGTGCTGGAAATCTCAAGCACCATGGCATTTTTGCCCGAGCAATGAAGTGTGCCGCCAGGAATTAAAAAGTGGTCGTGCTTTTTTGCGCTCCATTTGTTAACATATTTTTCTACATCTATTTGTCCGGTTTCCTGTGCGTTATTGAGTGCATCAATAAATTCGTCCGGCTCTATTCCCTCTTTAGCGCCCAGATATACACAACTGCCTTCGCCGCTGTCAAGAATATAATAGCTTTCGTCCTGTGTGTACTGCATATTGAAATGCTCACGAATATACCGGGTTGTGGGATGAACCTGAAGGGAGAGATTGCCACCGTCCATAGTGTCAAGAAAGTCAAATCGAATAGGAAATTCATTGCCGTATCTTGCCTGAACACGCCGGCCTAAAAGCTCCTTCCCCTTGCGCAAAACAATATCAAGAGCCGGCATTTCCACCTTTACTCCGTCAAAATCATAGAGCACGCTGTTTTCTTCCGGTACACAGTCAAAGCACCATGCAAAATTGCTTTGGGATTTATCAAGACCGCAAACCTCTTTCATCCACTGTCCGCCCCATACACCCGGGTCAAAATAAGGAACAACTCTGAAGGGAGTGTTCACTGCTTTTGCGAGTGCACTGCAATAATCATCTCTTGAAATCATTTTTGGGCAGTCAATGGAATTTGTGTCCATATAGTAGTGGAATCTATCCTGATTTTCAATTTTATGCTTATCGGCTATTCTCCACTCAACAAAGTATCCGCGCTTAAACTTTGTCAACGGGTCCATGCTGTAATTGTCACAATTCCAGTTAGGTGCTCCCTTTCGGAATCTAAGCTGACTCTCCCACCTGGCAACAGAGCAGTGAACATTAAAGCTGCTTTCCCATACCAGCAAAGCACCCACGCCGATTACAAGGGCGCGCTTATTACACTGCTTAATATTATACTGCATTTCTTTTATCTTTTCTTCAATAAAATAATACTTTAGGCAGTCGGTTGTCATTATACCGAAAATCCTGTCATCGGTCAAATTCTTTTGCATTCTTTGGGTGAGCTCATCACCGGAATAAGCGCAGGTATCGGTATAAAATATTTCATCAAACAAATCACCTATTCCGTTAACAATGCTTTTTATGTCAACAACAGGATAGCAATCAAAAACAACTATTTGCTCATCACTGTTTTTGATAAGATTCTTGATTTGCTCATATCCCGAATATGCCTTGCCTTGTGCCTTAATACAGGGATACTTGTCATAATTATTGTAACCGGTATTCATATTTATTTATTACTCCTTAATTCCATATTGTATTCATACCGTTTGCTGTCATATTTACACACGGAATATTCGATTAATTTATTATTTGAGTATGCAGTTCTTTTCATCACCATCACAGCGTCACCCGATGATAAGCCCAGCATATCACGGGTTTTTCTGTCTGCAATTTCTGCGGTAACGGTTTGTTGAACATAATCCACAGTAATACCGTATTCCCTTTCCAGTTTTTCATAAAGGGAGGAATAATACTGCTCATTATCGTAGGGCAATCCAATACTTTCAGGCAGGTATGTAGTAAAAAAGCCTATGGGTACGCCGTTGATACATCTTACCCTTTCAAGTACTGTAAAATATGTTGATTTACTTTGAGAAAAAAGCTCGGCAATGTAGCCCGAAACCTTTTTTCTTTCTATTTTTGCATAGCCGGTAGAGGGCACTATACCCTTTTCTCTCATCTCTTGCGTAAAGCCGGATATTTTAAGCAAGGGCTCTTTTATTCTCTCCTGTATTACAATAGTACCCTTGCCCTTTATTCTTTTTATTTTGCCTAAATCGGATAGCCTTGCAAGGGCACCCCGTACTGTTATTCTGCTTACAGAATAAATCTCGCATAGCTGATGCTCATTTGGCAGAATATCGCCGACAGCGTATTTTCCGTCTTGGATGTCCTTTTCTATCCTTTGGCTGATTTCCAGCCAAAGAGAAACTGAATTATCCATTTTATAATCCCCCTATTGAAACCGGTATGTTATAACATACTGATTTTAACATTAATTACCGTTATAAACAAGGAATTTATTTATCTCCCAAAATTATATAACATAGCTCCTACTATGTTATATAAAACTATCACCCTTATTTGAAACATTTTGTCAGTGTTTACAAAAACAGCGTCCTATGATATGATTAACTTGCATTTGAACTACTGCATAGAAGATTTATATTTTTTATGCTAACTCCTTTGAGAATAAAATGGCGAGGACAAATAATGGAAATCGGAAAATTTAACCAATTATATAATCACTCTTACAGCGAAGAACGCAGATATGTTGCACCCAAGGAGCCGGAGGTTTTGGAATCCATTGAGCGCTTTCGGGACAGAAAATTCGGGCTAATGATTCATTGGGGAGCATATTCACAGTGGGGAATTGTTGAATCCTGGGCGCTTCCGGATGCGGACCACAGCTGGGCGTGGGACGATGTGGACAAGGATTTGACCGGCCAACAGTTCAAACAGGAATACTGGGATTTGATAAAAACATTCAATCCGGTGCGCTTTCGTCCGGAGGAATGGGCCAAAACAGCAAAGGACGCAGGGTTTAAATATCTTCTTTTTACAACAAAGCACCATGACGGCTTTTGTATGTGGGATACAAAATACTCCGACTACAAAATCACTTCGCCGCTATGTCCTTTCAGCAATAATCCACGGGCAGATATATGCAAGCATCTTTTTGACGCCTTCCGTGACGAAGGCCTAAAGGTGCATGCCTATTTTTCCAAACCGGATTGGCACTGCGAATACTACTGGGCAAAGGGATTCTCTAAGGATGAATATATGACAAGAAATCCCAGCTACAAAACATATCTTCACCCCAAGCTATGGAACAAGTTTTGTGAATATACAAAAAACCAAATGCTCGAGCTGGTTAGCAATTACGGAAGAATAGAGTGCTTATGGCTTGACGGCGGACAGGTAAATCCAATGAATATGCAAAATATTCATTTGAGCAAAATCATGAAAGAAGCAAGACAAATTCAGCCGTGGCTTATGGTTGCCGACAGAACTATTGGGGGCAAAAACGAAAACTTTATTACTCCTGAACAGACTGTTCCCGACCGCCCCATAAAGGTTCCGTGGGAAAGCTGCGTTACTCTCGGTACAAGCTTTTCCTTTAAATATGATGATGATTATAAGGACGCAAAAACGATAATTCACCTTCTTTGCGACATTGTATCAAAGGGCGGAAATCTGGCTTTGAATATAGGTCCACGCCCTGACGGCAGATTGCCGCACAAGGTTTATCCCATCCTTGCCGACATAGGAAAGTGGCTTGATAAAAACGGTTATGCAATTTACGAAACCCGCCCTGTTGCTCCGTACAGAAAAAATAACATTGCATATACCGCAAAGGGCAACGAGATTTACGCAATTTATTTGCCTGATGATGAAGAAAACACTCTTCCAAAGGAATTAACAATATACTCCACCAAAAAGATACACAAAATCACCTTTAATTCAAAGGATATAGAGTTCACCCAAAACGGCCAATGGATTAACGCAATCCTTACCGGCAATTACGAAAAGGAAAACGCATACGTGCTAACAATGACAACCGACAAAATGTGAGTTGCCGGAAATATTATCACAATATTAGCATAGGGGTACTGCAAATTCGCAGTACCCCTATTAGTTAATTATGTATATTATATTTGTAATTAGTTGACAATGGACTCAATAGCTCCAAACAACCTTGTCACAAGCTCCGTCATTTGAAATTGCAGTAATCTCATTTTGGCCCTTATCCAACTCAATATTGCTAAAAACAAACACATTCAACTGTTTGTTTTGGCAGTTATCAAGGGTGCAAAGCCTCTTTCCGTTATGGGACAAGGATACACTTCGTGCATTGGAATACACCTTGACAGAAATGATTTTTTGCTCCCTTTTTGTAAATCTTCTTGACGCTATATGAACGGTGGGGAACTTGCTCCAATAAGCCTTGTAAAGATAAAAAGCGTCCTTTTTTACACACCTGTCATAGGTTACCAGTCCCTTATCGTTCATTCCGGGCATATCGCCCTCGTTTCTTATATCAACGGCAAAGTCAAACATATTCCAGACGAATGTGCCCCATATTTTCTTTGCCCTTGGCGACATAAAATACTTGAGTGCATTTTCGTGAACAATTGACTGCCACTCCTCGCTGTGAAAATCACATACAGTATTCCCGGGCTGTGACGGAGTTTCTGTATGATGCATTATATTTGAGCCTGCGCCATATTCCGAAACGGCAACACCTCTGTATCTATTTGCCCTAAAATACATATTGGCATACAGACGAAATTGCTTTTCGTTACCACCGTACCATCCGGGATAAATATTACAGCCTTTTATGTCCGATTTCCAACGGCAAGCGTATGTGTGGTTGATAGCCATTGCCGAATAGCGAGAAGAATCCAGCTGATGCACAAGAGCGTCCAACTGCTTTAGCATATTATCGGCGGTGTCCTTGTATTTTTGTGCCACTTCGTTTGATATACTCCAGCAGAAAATCGACGGACGATGGCACTGCTGCAATATCAACTCGGTTAGCTGAAGCTTTGCGTTGTCAAGCTGTCGCTGTGTTACCGACGGGTCGATTTTTGTATCGGTAGGCAACGGGGAGAGCTTAAGTCCTCCAATATGGTCAACAAAGGGAATCTCTGCCCATACCAACAGACCGTATTGGTCGCATCTATCATAA
Source organism: Eubacterium sp. (assembly GCA_051881195.1). Lineage (GTDB taxonomy): Bacteria > Bacillota > Clostridia > Oscillospirales > Acutalibacteraceae > Eubacterium_R. The sequence continues at coordinate 7,878 of JBJEPK010000056.1, forward strand.
AAATGGGGATGATGAGGATAATGGGCCAGGCGAACAGCGTTTGCGCCCATTTCGTAAATCAAGGCGAAATCCCGGTCGTGCTCCTTTATGGTAACGGCATTGCCCATATCCCTTCGGTCCTGATGCCTGTTAACTCCACGCAACGGATATGACTCTCCGTTAAGCAAAAATCCCTTAAAGCGATGAATGGAAAAATATCTAAAGCCGATATATTTTGTCACTGTGTCAACTGCCGTATCTCCATCAAAAAGAGTGCAGATTACCTTGTAGCGAAAAGGGTCCCGTCGTCCGTGCCATAAATGAGGATTTTTGATTGATAATGTGCAGTGAATTTCTTTTTCACTGCCCCGGTATGTTGTATCCGCAACTACCAAGCCCTTTTTGGACAATACTGAACTCACAGTAAAATCCAAATCCTCAATCCCCCGGCAATAATCAAATTCATCGGGAATGGAAACAGTAAACTGAGCACGATACCTCCTGCTTGCTCCACTGACCTTGGCTTTGATTGATAATTCCACACAATCACGAATTGACGGTGAATTATCATAAGATAGCTTTATTCCCTGCGAACCGTAATCATCAAGAGCGAAATGCAGACCGGGGGCAGATATAAGGTTGACCTCCCTGTATATTCCGCCAAAAAATGTAAAGTCTGCCTCCAGAGGAATAACATCGGGAAAGGGTGAATTATCAGCGCAAACCAGCAAGGTGTTTTGTCCGTTTTTTACTGCGTCGGTTATATCAAAACGAAACAGGGTATATCCACCTCGGTGCTGACCGATGTGAATGTCGTTAACATAAACATCGGCAACGGAGTTAACGCCCAAAAATTCCAGCCAGTATTCTCTGCCTTGTTCGGCATTAATATTCAAAGTGCATTTATACCATCCTTTTCCTCTACGGTAATCGTCTCCGCCGTCCTGTCCGTCAAAATTGTTCCAAGTATGCGGAATACTGATTTTTTGCCAATCTGTTATACTGTTAACTTTGTCAACAGTAATATCTTTAAAGGAAAACTCCCATTCATCATTAATGGGTGTAACTGTTTTTGTCTGCTTTTCTGTCATAATTATCACTCAAACATCCTTTTTATTACGAATACCGGGACTTTTGCCACAACAACCGTGCCTATATTGTTGCTACATAGAATATAACACACCTTGTTTGCCAAGTCCAGAACAATGTACGGCGTTATAATTTTCTAAATATTTAATTCCATTTACTTTTTTGCACAAAAATGGTATTATTTCAATGATGTGTTTTAGCAATATAGTCCAAGGAAAAAATACAGTACTATATCCAAAATCATTTGCTTAAGGAGAGAATAAATGAACAACAAAACAAAAGCTTCCGTAAAAGCTATGTGCTACGATGATTGTGATATATTATTAACAAATCCCGACAGGGGCTTACGAATGGAAACATATATAACCCTCGGCAAAAATCTGCGTGCTTATCCTATTGAAAACCAGGACCCGTTCAAAAGAGCAAAGAATATACTTACAAAATACAGAAAGGATTCTCCCACACTGTGTCAGTTATATGTTTATCTATCGGATTATACCCGCTCTGATCTTGACGAACTTGCTTTTGAGCAGTTAAAAAATATACTCATTTTTTTTCGGGACAACGGTATTCGTTTGCTTCTTCGCTTTGCATACAGCATAGAGGGCGTTCCGGACGCAAGGTACAAATATGTTAAGCGCCATCTACGGCAGATAAACGAATTTTTTGTCCACAACAGCCGTCTTATCAATGACACTCTGTACTGTCTGCAAACGGGAATTATCGGATATTGGGGAGAGGGTCACTCTAACAAAAGGCTCAAAAACCGATATAAAAAAAGAGTAATTAACAATATGTGCTCCCTTGCACCAAGGGGTATATATACGCAAGTAAGAACCTATGATATGCTAAAGCTTGTCAGTGCCGAAAACAAGATGAAGGTAGGTATTCATGACGATTACATAATAGGTGATATGGCTCATCAATGGTCATTTGTACCTAACACAAAGGAAAAAGAATTTAGTAAAACTGTTCAACACACAAGACTAACCGTTAATGACGGAGAAATGCCCTGGGGATGGGCGACTCTTGACGATAAACCGGACGCACCGTCCTTGGCAGAACTTGACGGCATATCGGTATTAAAGCAGCTGCAGGAATATTCAATGACATCTTTTTCATTAGAGCATAATTACAAAGAAGACGGCTCCCAATACAGTATGGAAAAATGGAAAAGCCAATGCCTCAGCTATGACGATACGGTAAAGCATGGCATAACAGTAAATCCCCACCTTTTTAAAAACAATAGCGGAAAAGATGTTGAGCTTTCGATATATGATATAATAAGGTATCATTTAGGCTATCAGCTTATGATTTCCGATTTTTGTGAGAACGACGGCAAAATAACATTCAAGCTTACAAATTACGGCTTTGCTCCGCCATTGAATTTCAACTATCTTGCAGTAATTGCAAAAAATATTGCAACAAATGAACTTATCGAAACGGAAATAACAGAATACAACAAAGCTCTGCTCCGGTCCGGCGCAAGTATAATGTACGATGCAACAATACCGGTCGGATATATGGCAATAGGAATTAAAGCAGACACCTTTAAGGACAGAGGAATAAATCCTCGATTTGCCAACAGTACTCCGTTTATTAACGGCGTACAACATTTTAGATATAATACAGAAAGTGAGAAAACAGATGAAATTATTGAGAAAAATTGAAAGCAAGCTGAACTCGTCTGCGGGTTCATACATATTTTACTGTATTGCAATTTTGGCCTTTGCTTTTTTCAAAAGCGCCGATTGGACATACGGCTGGATAGCAGAGCTTTACCCTATGGGCGAAGGCTTTATTACGCTTATGTTTGCAATTATTATTACCTGTGCAGTTACCGAAATAATATATCTAATCCTAAAAAGTGTTAAAAAGCCGGCTGAAAATATTGTTATCCGAATTATTCACTTGGTTTTTGAAGCTCTGTCTGTGATTGTATTTGTTTACACACTTGTGCTGCTGCTTGGACTTGATTCCGGCATTTCTTCACAAAACATCAGCCGCGGGGTTCAAGCGCTTATGCCAATGATGGGTTATGTTGGCTTTGGGATTGCGATACCCCTGGCATTTGTATTTTGCGACAGCAATAAAAAAACGGCAAAGGCGATTATTGCCGTTGTTGTTATCTGTGCAATTGTTATTGCACCGCTGAAAATCGGAACATCAGTAAATGTAGGCAGTGGCGAAAAGGATTTTATGGCTATGGATATTCAGTCGAAAAACATAATTGAAAACGGAAAAATAACCTTTGAAAGTCTCAAAAAAGGTGAAGAACCGGATGCAGAAAACCTGCTTTGTGACAACGATAAATGCTGGACACCCCAAAGTCCTAATCGCAGCCCTGCCCAGGGATATGATGACGCAAATAACAGTGTTGTGGAAATAGAACTGTCAAAAACATCTGCCTTCAATACTGCCGTTATTAAAGAAATGGGTAACCAAGTACAGTATTTTAGGCTTCAGGCATTGGTTGACGGTCAATGGATTACATTTTATCAAAGCGAAAAAATTCAGGATTTAAGGCTTTGCAGCTTTGACGCCGTGACAACAGACAGAATTCGTCTTTCCATAGATAAATTCAGAAGCAACGATACTCCTGCAAAAATCAAATCAATAGAATTGTATAACGAGCCTTTACGCAAGGCAGATAATTTTGAAGCAACGGTATATCAGCGTCTTGACGGAGATGTTCCCACCGAAATACTTGCAAAGGGCGAAGATTATGCAAGAAATTATGCAAAATTTTACGATGTTTACACTACAGTAATCGTTTTTGCTGCAATAAGCTGGGATGAAAACGGAAATATCAACTATGGCGAAAAGGGCGAAAAGAATTTTGCACAGGAAATATCCGCGCTAAAAAAAATTATTGCCCTGCGTTCAAACCAAAGCCATCAGGTTAAGCTGATAATAACCGGTCTTGCAGACGGAACGGGTGGTGACCACGGCGGAGTAAACGCTTTTATGGAAAACAATTGGGAAAAGGTTGCAGACGGTATTGCAGAGCTTGTAAACAAGTATAATTTTGACGGCGTTGATATTGATTGGGAATATCCCCAAACCGGCGATGACTGGAAGCGTTTTGACAGCTTTATCGCAAAGATAGATGATGCAATGAATAACGGCAAGGATGAAAAGATTATATCAACAGCCCTTTCCTCAGGTAGCTTGGGCCTATCACGGGAAACATTTGAGCGTATTGACCAAATACAGTATATGGCATACGACGGAAATGATATTGACGGCTACCAAAGCTCTTTGCAGCAAGCGCAGGAGGGTGTTGCCGCTTTTGCCAAAAACGGTGCGGACATAAGCAAAATCAATATAGGCATCGCTGCCTACGGACGCCCGGTAAACTCAACTCCATATTGGGCAATCTGGCGCAATTTGGAGCAGGCAAATTATTGGGACAGCAAATACTACAATGTAGAGGACGGCAACCAGATTTACGACGGCACCTTCTGTTCACCTGCACTTGCAGGGGATAAAACGGCATACGCCCTATTCAGCGGATGTGGAGGAGTAATGGTCTTTCGTATCGGCTGTGACAAAACAATGGACAATCCAAACAGTGTTGCCTGTGGAATTAAAAATGCCATTGACAGATATATCGAAAAGTGATGGAGATACTATGAAAAAGAAAATAATTATAGCAACAACCGTAATTGCGTTGTCATTATGTGCTGTAACGGCAGGGGTGCTTATTGCACCGAGCACACAGCACTTTGTGGGCACCGTAACAGAGGTTGACACAGGAAAGCCCCTTTCAAATGTTTGTGTAACCGATGGCAGAAATGTTGTTAAAACCGATAAAAGCGGTAGGTTTGAGCTTAAGGGATGGCGAAAAAGCCATTTTGTAACTGTGACTACACCATCGGGGTATCAAACGGATAATTATTACATACCTGTGGATAAAGGTACAAAAAGCTATGATTTTGTATTGAGCAAATCGGAGCTTACTGCACAGGCAGACCATTGCTTTTTGCAAATTTCCGATACGGAAATCGGCGAAGCCGGTGCAGGAGAATGGCTTGATACCGTAAAGGATATAATTAAGGAAAACAATCCCGCTTTTCTTATACATACAGGCGATATATGCTACGAGGCAGGGCTGAAAAAGCATATCGAGGATATGAATACCGACACAATGGGATGCACTGTGAAATATGTTATCGGCAACCATGACTATGTTGACGGCAAATACGGTGAGGAGCTTTACGAAAGCCTGTACGGACCGGTATGGTATTCCTTTGATGTGGGAAATGTTCACTATGTTATAACATCTTTTCAAACCGGCAGCGACTACAAATCCTGCTATGGCAAAAACGACAGGTGGAAATGGCTCAAAAATGACCTTGCCAATGTTGACAAAAACAAAAAGGTTGTTATATTTAATCATACAAAATCCCCAACGGATGACTATGTTTTGCCGTTAGGAACAGGTAAGCTTGATTTAAAAAAGCATAATCTAATTGCATGGGTGTTCGGTCACTATCATTTTAATTATGTTTACAAAACCGACGATGTACTGAATATCAGTGCTCCCCGTCCCGACTGTGGCGGAATCGACTCATCACCTGCCGGAACAAGAATAATAAAAATCAATGCAGACGGCAAAGTATCCACTAATATGGATTATTACGATTTGGATGGCGGCACATTGCCTAAAAATGCTTTGTGGAGCACACAGCTTCAAGGAAACGTACTGTTTTGCGACACTGTATATGATGACGGAAATATTTATACCGCAACTGTTGATGACGATTATCCCGGCAAATGCGGAATATATTGCCTAAACGCAGATAACGGGAAAATAAAATGGCACTATAACACAGTAAACTCTGTAAAAAACAATATCTGCATAGACGACCACAGGATTGCCGCAATGGATGTTGACGGAAATGTTTACTGCCTTGATAAAGCAGACGGCAAGCTCTTGTGGCAAACCAAAATTAACCTGGGAAACAACATCGGAACGAGCTGTGGAATCTGCATTGATAACAGTGTTTTGTACACAGGTAATTCCCGTATAATAACTGCACTTAATGTAGCTGACGGCAGTACTAAGTGGCAGCAGAATAGGGATAAGGGCGAAAATTCTCCTGCCGAATTTATTATTGCAGGTGACAAGCTGATTGTTAATTCCCATTGGGATTCGCTGTCCGCCCTTGATATTGAAGACGGAGAAGAACTATGGAGCAACACTGACGAGGATATACGATTCAGAAGCTCGACGCCTGCCATTGTTGATGACAATACTCTGCTTGTTGCAGACAGTGATGCAGTGATGCTTGTAAGCCTTGCCGACGGCAGTATCATAAGCAAAACGGATTTTGAGGGATATAGTTTTTCGTCAACAGGTCAGCCGGCTTTACTTGACGATGCGGCATATATTCCAACTGCCAACCGAGGTGTTATCGCCTTTGATATAAAGAGCAAAGAAATACTGTGGAATTATGAAACCGGTGACGGCATACTGTTTACAGCCCCTTATGTAGGAAAGGGCTCAAGGATGGTGGAGTCTTCGCCAAGGCTTGACGGCAACAATTTGATTTTTGGGGCAAACGACGGCTATATTTATTCTGTGGATGCCAAAACCGGAAAGCTAATAAACAAAAAGCAAGCAGGCTCGGCGGTTTTAGGCGAGATTGCATTAACAGACCAAAGAATATATGCCGGCACATTTGACGGATATATTGTTTGCTACGAAAAGTAAGAACATAATAATATAAAAACGCCCTCTTGATGCAAACAAACATCAAGAGGGTTTTATTTATACTTAACAAGTTGTTCTTGCTTATCTGATTGGCTCTACATCAAAGGAATACACAAGAGGACAGGTGTAGCCAAATTTGATTTGGTGCTCCTTTGGTGGGATGGGTCCGCAGCTTCCGGAGCCTGTACCTCTGACAAAGCCGTCAATAGCAGTAAAGGTAGTATTTGTATCCTGCAAATCCTCGATGTGCTTTGCGGTCTTCAGCTGACCGAGAGTAAAGTGATTTGCATTAAAGTTAAAATAGTTTTCCACAGCAGAAAATCTAAATCCGATACCCTTATCGTTGGCAACAACACTGTAACGCACATCTCCTCTGTTACCTGAATCCTGGGGCTTAATATACTTGTGAGCCATTTTTGAAACAGTTGTATCGTATATTCCAACAGGTGAATGTTCCTTGAAATCAGAATAATTCTCGATAGGTCCTCTGCCGTAGTATTCTATATTCTCAAAGTCCTTTGGCAGCTCGCAGTGAACACCGAAGCGAGGCAGCTGGTCAGTAAGAGGACAAGTCTTTTTGAGGGAGGCGGTAATTCTCATTTTGCCGTCCTTAGCAAAGAAGTAGTCAACCTCTGCCCTGGCAAGAACAAACAGACCTCTGGTTACAAAGTCATAAACGGTGCTGACACATTTTTGTCCGTTTTTATTCTTTACTTTGCAGGAAACAAACTTTGGATTTGCACAGTCAAGACCGATAATTTTCCAAAAAATCACCATATACTGGTCGTTGTCAAGTCTGCCCCTGTAAATATGAGGAACAAAACCGTTTTGTTTGTCCAACGGACTGTTGTTCAAATACTCATTACCGTCCAGGCAGTAGCTTACCAGCCCTTTCTTTTTGTCAAACAAGGCATTACCGTTATCAAAGGAAACCGTAATCTTGTCATTGGATTCGTTGATTTGGGCATTACTGCAAATACCGGAGGCCTTAACCTTTGCAAGGGAAACAGTTACCTGCTCAACTGCAATCTCCATACCCGTATCCTGCCGTGTGTAAACAAAGTTTACAAAAACATCACTGTCCGTATTTGCAAAAGCGTCGGAGTTAATTTGGACTTTCTTTTTTGTTTGCGGTGGAATTACAGATGAAATTGCACCTGTGCCAACCACCTTGCCGTCAACAATTATCTCGTAAGAAATACCTATATCCGAGGTGTCCGTGAAGCACTTGGTATTTTTAAGCTCAAATGTGCCGTTACCGACATACTTGGCTCTGATAGGTCTGTAACAAACCTTCATTTCCAAAGCGCCGCTTGAGGGTCTGCGGTCGGGATAAAAAAGGCCGTCAACGCAGAAATTACCGTCGTGAATAGGCTCGTTATGGTCGCCGCCGTAGGTCCACTTGTACTTGGCGTTCTCGTCATAAACGCTGTGGTCTGCCCACTCCCAAATACAGCCACCCATAAACTGCTTTGAAGAATAGAAAAGCTCCATATACTCTTCCAGTCCGCCGGGGCCGTTACCCATTGCATGAGCATATTCACACTGGAAGAATGGCTTGCCCTTGTACTTGCTGCCGGCCGTACCCTTCAATACCTTTCTCATCAAATCGGGTGTGCCGTACATTCTCGATACAACATCGTATGCCCAACGCTTGCTGCGTATTGCGCCCTCGTAATGTACAGGAATCTCAGGATTTACCTCCTTTAGAAAATCATAGCACACATCCTGACACTTGTATCCGCCTGACTCGTTGCCAAGACTCCACATTGATATTGACGGATGGTTTTTGTCACGCTCATACATTCTCTTAACTCTGTCAAGATAATGGGAAGCCCACTTAATATCGTTACTGAGCCTGTTGGGGTTATATGTACTGTGAGGAACTGCATAGAAACCGTGAGTTTCTATATCCGCCTCATCAACAACATAAAGTCCGTACATATCGCACATTGTCAAAAATGCAGGGTCCGGAGGATAGTGGGAGGTTCTTACTGCATTGCAGTTATACTCCTTCATCAGCTTTATATCAAGCTCAAGGTCGTCAAGAGAAACAGCATAGCCCTTTGTCATGTGGGTATCGTGATGATTAACGCCAAGCATCTTTATAGGCTTGCCGTTGAACAAATATACCTCGCCGTTAATTTTTACATCCTTAAATCCGATATAGGTGCGTATTGCCTCAACGGTTTTTTCGCCGGTCTTTAAAAGAATATTAACCTCATAAACATTGGGAGTTTCGGCTGTCCATTCGTTAACCTTTAGATTTTGAATATCGGCAGTATCCTTTACCTCAATATCAAATAATCCGTCACAGCTAACACTGACAGCAGCACCGTCAAGCACACCGTCCAGCTTGATGCCCAAGTTATATGTGCCGTCCGGGTTTTTGCTTGGTCTAAAGAGGAAATCGTCAATGTGATTTTCCTGTTGATTTATAATGTACGCATCACGGAAAATACCGTTTTCTCTGAACATATCCTGGCACTCAAGATATGTGCCGTTGCTCCACTTATAATTAACTACAACTATCTCGTTTTCTACATCCTTTACAAAAGGAGTAATATCAAATTCGGCAGTATTGTGTGAGCCCTCGGAATAACCTACATATTCGCCGTTTACATAAAGCGCCATAGCCCCGGCAACACCCAGGAACGAAATAATCCGGCGATGACAATTATCCAGGCTGACAGTTTTTCTGTAGATTCCTACTGCCGCATCTTCGGGAATATGAGGCGGCTTTTTGGGAAAAGGATAGCGAGTGTTTATATACGCAATTTGGTCATAGCCCGTTCTCTGCCAAGTGCTCGGAACAGATATTTTGTCAAACTCCGTATTATCTGTATCAAGACTGTTAGGTACACTACTTAATCTTTCGTAGTACTTAAAGTCCCAATCGCCGCTGAGCATAACTACTCTGTCGGAATTATACCTTTCGTTTTTGTAATCGGTACCGGCCATTGCCTTTTCGTTTGAAAACGGGATAAAATAGCTCCTTGCCGGAAGCTTGTTTTCCTCAAAAACATTAAAATTGGTATGTATTGTTTTGTTAATATTATACTTCATACAGTTACCTACTTTCTGTGTAAATATACTTTTCACCCTTATTTATTTTTACTGTACTGTCATTTATTTGTACGGTATAAACATCTCCGTTTTGTACTGAAATACTAAAGGCTTTGCCAAACAGGGTAATATTGCTTATTTGGATTTTGTCCCATTTTGACGGAAGATTGGGCTTAACCTCAAAGGAGTCAAATCCCACTGGTCTGTATCCCAGGATACCCTCTGTAATAATACGCAAATACAACGCACTTTCTGCAGAAAGCTGTGCCGAATTGCCCTCCGGAAAAGCCTCAACCGGATATGGAATATGACAGCCCAAAAGCCTTTCTTTTGTATAATTAGACAAAACCCGACAGGCCTTGTCAGCTTCACCTGAATAAAACAGGCCTCTCATTGCATACAAAGCAGAACGGTCCCAGTAGGTTTTGTCTCCGCTTCTGGTCAAAAAACCTCCGTTCTTGTAAAGTCGGTTGGAAAGCAAGGCGTTGATTGTGTCGTCCTTTCTTTCAAATATACCCACAGTAAGAGGAAGGCATATCCAGGAGCGAAGATTTGTTTCCTCTTCACAATACCTATATGTTTTGTATCCCTCTACATCAGAGCCAAAATAATTTTCGATACCGGCTTTAATATTTTGTGAGAGAGCAAAAAGTCTTTGGGACTCCTTTTCATCCCCTAATTCTCTGTAAAGATGTCCAAGGGAAACAAATGCGTCATAAGTTATACAGGAAGTGGAGAGATTTGCTTTTCCGCTTTTGAACCTGTTTTCCAGCTCGTCGCTGTCGCTTTTTACTATAAAGTCATCAGTAATATTGCTTATTACATATTCAGTTGCTTTTTTGATATATGGCAAAAACCGGGCGGCTTTTTCTCTATCCCCTGTGCTCAAAAGAAAACGACTCAATCCGTAAAGGTACATAGAGGTATCGCCCCTATCACCTGCGCCGTTCCATATATCGTCGCCACAGGCAATTATACTGGTGGGTATGGCCTTGTTGTCAGAGGCGAATTGGGAATAAAGTCCATAGCAATTCAAGCTTTGTTCAATTCCCGCTGCATATCCAAGATAAGCAAAAAGGGGATTTGCGTATTCGCACTGGTCGTTTGTCCATAACGCCCCGTAGAAATTGCCTCCTCCGGGAGCATGCATTAAGCCGTTTTTTGTATTGAAAATACTCTCGCTTGTCCTTATTTTGCAAAAATCGGTCATACGGTTAATGTTGATGTCGGGGGTTGTGATTTTTAGCCTGTTATTTGATTGCTCCAGGAAGGTCTTTCTTTTTTCCGCCTGACGATTAGCCTCCTCAAAGGAAATCTGTTCAGCACCGTAAAATACCGTAAACGAAAGTTGTTGCCGGGGAGAAATTACAAATTCCTTATTGCCGTCAACAGAGCGACCGTCATAGGAAAAAACACGAGTATATAAGTACTGCTCCTTGTTTTCAACAATAAAGCATTTGCGAATTTTTTCCGTCGGATGATTATTCTTTACAGAGATTATTCTTTTCTCTGTACCCAAGTTTTCTACCTCAATCTTCTCAATAAGGGCTTTTTTGTCATAGCCCGGAGAAAACTCGTGAACAATCTTTACATCATCACCCTGTTCCTCAAATCTGAGAGTACCGTCAAAAATTACTTTACTGACAGTTTTTTTCGCTTTGCAAACACCGATGTCGATATTTTTAAAATGATAGGTCAAGCTTCCTCTTGTTTCGTTAGGAATAACTCTTATTTGAGGAAAAACGCAGAACAAATATAATTTCAGCTTAGCGTTTTTATCTATTTTGTAGCTTATTATTGACGACATTTCAAAGCCGGTCATTTCGATATGGTTAAAATATGGCAATATGTCCTTTTTTGGCAAAAATTCAATTCCGTTTTTTGATAAATTATGAAATTGCTTTCCTGCATTTTTGCTGTCAAATCTCGCCCAAGTAGGAAAAATCAGAGGCTTTTTGTAAATAAATTTCATAAGAAAATTACCTCATCGTCTTTATTTCAAATCTAAACCTTGCATTTTTTTCGTACCAAAGGGGGAAGTTAGTTCCCCATACATTGTTGTACAGAACATAGGTAATGCCGTCCTTTGCCACACTTTCCACCCTGTTGTCAAACTCGAGTATTTTACCCTGACCGGGAGACACAAGTGGGGAGTGGCAATTAATAATTTCCCAGCCGCCGTGGGCATTGTCCAATACGCATTTCTCTACTGCGTGCAGTTTTTTGCCGCCCATTGAGGCAACTTTATTATAATCAATTTTGCTGCCAAGCTTTACCAACGAAAGCTCATTGTCGGCAGGATACAGATGCAAAAAAAATGCCTCGGTTGTTCTGTTTGCGTCCTTGTCCAGCCACAGTACATCAAAGGTAACGCCGTCTTTGCCCACAGTATATAACACCTGGAACACTCGCGGCGCGCCGGCTGATTCGCAGACAGTCTTTTCACATTCAAGATTGACCAACACCTGTACTGCATCATTCTCTCGTGAAACAACTGCATCCGTCATTTTGTAGTAAAATCGGCCTGCAGGGTACTTGCCGTCGGCATATTTCAGCAGCGGTCTGCCAAAATCGGGATATGACCAACCACGGTTTTGGGCAAAATTACGAGCATAATGGCTAAACCAAAAATCGTAATCCTTGCTTGTATAAGAACGATACTCAGCAAAGGGTCTGTCATTATTCTTTATGATTTCCTCGCCGTCGCAGGTTAGTCGTCCTATTCCGCCGTAGCTATTAATCTGCAATTCATAGCCAAAGGCATTTACAGCACTGTCAAAATTGTGGGCGTCATCAAGAGCAATGGGGTGATTAGGTACAAGACTTGCCAGCTCCTTTTCCGCCTGTGCCCTATGCTCCGGATTCAAATAGCTTACAGCCTTGTCAATATACTCCCTTTGCTCCTGCCAGCTTTTTTCAATTTTGCTGTATGAGGTGGCATTTCTTTTTTTGTTTACAATACTTACAATATTGAAAGGAAAATCTCTGAAGGGATGCCTGATGACAATTTTGTCCCTTTTTCTTGCCTTTTGAAAATCAGGCTTTAGATAATTTTCATAGTCTGAGAAAAAGGTCTTTACATCCATGCCACAGGTATGCTCGGCAACGCAAAGCAGATTGTCGGTAAAGCCTATATACTCCCGGCTGTCCCTTGTCATTGAGCCCTCTGCAAGCCATTGCCTTTTTAGGCTCATAAGCCGGCGCAGTGACGCAGACTTGTAAGGGTCGGTAGCGCTGCCGTGTATCCAGGTGTCACCAATCTCGTCCTCAATAACAGGCAATTTGTCCCTAACCTGCCAAATCGCCCGGGCATAATCATCCAGCGTTCCTGCCTCTACCTGATAACCGGGAAACTCTGATTGGATTTTTTCTAACTTTTCCAAAGCTTTTTCCGGCGAAGGCGCACCATGATTGTCCAAGGTATGGTCAAAATACAGCACCTCGTCAATCAAATCGCTTTTGTATGCTCCACCGTAATCCCCCGAATATACTACAACTACCTCGTCGCTGCCGTTTTTCCACAAAAAGCAATCCGGAACCTCCGGTACGGCAGAGGCGCCGTTTACACCGATATGCAGTAGCTTGATTCCATGCTGTGCCAAGAGAGAAACAAGGGCCTTTGTATGACCGGGAACATCGGTCATCTTTGCACAAACAGTCTTTCTTCCCCTAATTTCGTCAATCATATCAACAATGGAAAGACCGTAATCAAGAGTGTCCCAATCCAGCAATTCTGTGTGAGTGGTAAAAGGATACCCGTGAGCTACGATATTGCCTGCTTTGATTGCATTCACAAGGCTTTCTCTTTGCTCCTCGGTGCCGTTTTCCAACGCCTCCTTGAGAATCCAAGAGCCCGTTGTCCATACAAAAGATTTTTTGCTTTCGGTATTAACCTGTTTTGCCAGGTCTATTGCACCGGGAATAAAGGAATCTATATACTTTTTTCTTATATTTTCGGCATAATCCGTAAAACCCAAATCCAAATGGGTTTTGGATACAACAATTACTTTTTTCATATATCTTCACCAATATAAAAACCTAACATATTTCGCCTGTATGAACATTAAAGCGCATACACTTATGTTCTCCGTTCTCCGTATATTCAGCCTCCATAACATTATCCTGAACGAACTCAGCCCTATTGATAACAATATTCTTATCGGCAAAGGTATCGTAAAGAACCTCTAATTGTTTGTCATTATATTCACTTGTATTATCGGAAATAAACAGCAGACTGCCAAAGGTAGAATTAATTTTTGCAAGTAATTCCCTCTGCTGAAATGTTGTTTTGATATTAGTATCACGAAGCAAGAACACATCCGGGTCGTTCATCCATGCTCTGCCATCCAGATGACGACGGAAAATTGTATTACACACTGCATGAGGAGTGGACACATCCTCTCTGATGATGTGTTTTCTATGCTTCCAATCCAGCGCAATATCCGAACCGATACGGCAATAATCCACCTTACCGAATGCAGGCATAAGAGGAACGCCGCAGCCCAATATCAATTTGTCGCCGCAGCACTCACGCAACAAGTCCATTGCGTCGCACATAACCTGGCCGCGGGTCTTGTTGTACAGCGGCAGTACGCAGGCACCGTAAAGGAAGTCCAGCTTAACCAAATCATAGCCCCACCGGTTCAGCACAACGTCAAACACATGCTTTATGTAAGCGCGTGCTTCTTCGTTGTAAATATCCAGGGAATAAAATCCACCCCAATTATGACCTGTCTTGTATGGTCTGCCCTTTGAGTCCTTAATAAACCAGTCCTTGTGCTGCTTGAAAAGATTTGACCTTGGAACTCCGGCAAAGGGCGCCAACCACAAGCCGGCTATCATACCCTTTGAATGAATATCGTCGGCAATTTTTTTCATTCCGTCCGGGAATTTTTTGGCGTCGGTTACAAGCCAGTCACCGATAGCCCTTTGGTATCCGTCATCAATTTGGAAGCAGTCTATTTTTGTATCAAGCTTAGAAATGCTGTCCAGGTCACGCATAACATCGTCCTGTGTTATACCGCCGTAATAATTGTACCAGGTTGTATATCCTGTTCGTCTCTTGTCTATACGGCAGGATATACCCATCTGCGCAAAATAAGTATCAAAAGCCTTGTCATATTCATCCGAAATTAATGTAAATGCCAAAAGGTCTGTTGCCTCTGAGAACACCACACCGTCAAGGTCTTTGCCAACAATTACACAATTGTTGTTAACATCAAATGTAACGGTGGTATATCCACTGTGCTCGTCAAGGGAAGCAAACAAATCAATATTGTTGCCCCTCCTCACATAGCCGTATGACCAGCCGTAAAATACGCCTGCTTGTCTGGGGAACTTGTGGAAGTTATTATCACCTGATTTGCTCATACCAATATGCTTAACCGGTGATTTAGTAACAAAAAACTCAGTAATCGCCGACTGCTCGCTCATCTTTTCTGCCGGTGAATACTCAAGGCTATCCGTCCAGCTTTGGTAACCGTTAACAAATATCCTATCACTTTGGTTATAGCAATAGGGATACTTAACCGAAAAGTCAAGTATTTTAACAGGAATTTTGGGACAAACAGAAACATAAAGTTTTTGTTCATCCTTTTTTACATCCAAGTCAAAATGCTCTGTTTTGAGGGAATTTGCAGTATAGCTCTGTCCGTTTGCTTCGTATTTTATTTTGAATGAAATGCTCATGTGTATTTGCCCTCCGTAATTAGTTTACTGGGTATCAATGATGACAAAATTCTCGCTTTCTGCTCCCCAGCTGTCAACTGCATAAATTTTGTAATTATGCTTGCCTTTTTTGCTCTTGAACTGCAGTGTAACATCACTGCTCATATTATCAATTCCGTTGTAGTAATCGCTGAAGAACAGCTTTTCTTCCTTGTCGTCAATTACAACCTTGTAGGAATGAACAAAATCGTCGTCGCTTCCCGCCTTAAAGGAAAGGACAACATCCTCTCCCTCAAATGTGGCAGTGCCGGTTGTAACTGTGATAACAGGAGCAGTATTTGCTGCCTTTCTGGTGTCAAAAGAATACCTTCCGTCATTTGTGTAAGGAAGGGGCAGTCTCCACAAGCTGTCTGCTTTTTGCTCTACTCCCATATCCGAGCCGTCAAATAATACACGATGAAGTTGAATTTCGCTGTCGGTAAATTCCATTATATATCCCATTGGAGTTTTGTCTGCATTAGGTGGAATGGTACCGTTTTCCTTGCCTGTTTCAAGTTCTATGTAGGATAGTGACTGAGTTTGAATAACAGTATATTCACCCTGCCAAATAGTCCTTTCGTCCAAAACAGAATAATGAGAATGGCCACCGAAAAGCACAACATTAGAATATTTTGAAATCACCTTGTTGAGTGAGCTGTCACCCCATTCATCACTGCCGTAGCAGGTATCCTTTGGCTGATTATGAGTCATAACAAAAATAGGCTTGCCGTCTGATTCTGCACTTGCTTTTTCCAGCTCCTTATCAAGCCATCTTGATGTTAGTCCGTAACCGGCGGACATACTGCCACAGTTAGGCGACGCACCGATAAAATGGTATCCGTTAACAACATAATGAGTCCAAGGAGACTCGCCTGTAACCTCCTTGAAGGCCTTGATATGATTGGTTGCGGTTTTTGCGTCCTTGTTCCAAAAATCATGATTGCCCATTACGGTTTGAACAATCGGTCTGTCATCGCCGAAAATCTCGTCTATGGTGTTCTCGTAGGTTTCAAAAGCAAAATATGTACCCAGGTCACCAATATCGCCGGCAAACAAAATCATATCCACATTGTTATTTTTCAAAGCTGTAAGCGCGTCTCTCAAATGCTGAACGTAGGTATCGTCATTTTTCAGCGCTTCCTCCGTGGGCGGAAGCTGTGTGTCAGAAATTACGCCCACCTTAAATGAGTCCGAATCAGTTTCAAATTCTTTTGTGTCCGTTTTGCCGATAATCACTTTGTCCCCGGCAAAAAACAGCACTGCAAATGCTACACATACAATTATCAAAATTACAGCAATTACTGTAATTACTATCTTTACCTTATGCATTGATACTCTCCTGTTCTGCAAGCTTGTTCAACTCTTCAATCTCTCTTCTCTCTTTTTCCTCACGGAATGCCTTAAGCTTAGCTTCCTGTCCCTTTTCGTCAAACTTATAGAAGAACATAGGAATTGCCTGCAGCAAAAGACCGATAGCACCAAATGCAGTAAGCATAAAGAATATTACATTGAGCAAGGTTGTGTAGTTTACTCCACCGATGACGGTTGCCTTTGTTGTGCTCTCAATCAGCGGCTTTGCAAGATTGTTTGTAATCTTTGTCATAACATCTGCATTGTATCCGTATGCGTCAACAATATTGAGCATCAGCACATTGAATACAGCGATTGCAATTTTGTTTACCAGACTTCTAAAGGAGAATACCGTACCCTCAAGTCTTTTGCCTGTTCTCATTTCGATATCGTCAACAACATCGGAGAACATAGCTACCAAAAGAACTGCCATAACGCCAACAGGGAAGTTGGTGAAGAAACGGAGAATTGTGTATGTAATTGCACCTGCAACGGTGTTGTAAGGAATAACCCAAACACCTACTACAAAACAAATAATATCTGCAACGATACCAAAGATTGATACGCCAATCCACAGTGTCTTTTTGTCCATTTTCTTAAGGAACACAGGCACCAAAGCCATGGAAAGCATATATGAAATACCACTTCCTATTTGAAGCAGAGGAGTAAGCAGGCCCTCACTGGTAAGCTGAATGGAAAGACCAAATGTATTCTTTATCCACGCACAAAGGTCATCAATAGGAATAACGCCTGCACAGTTCCATTTTGCAAAATAAGGAAGGAACATTGCGCCCATATTAACAATAGCAGAGAAGAATGCCGCAATAACCAGGCAAACGAATTTTTTGTCCTTGAAAACAATCTTTAAGCCATCAATATACTTTTCTTTTCTTGGGGGGATATATACCTTTTCTTTAAAGCCCATTGCCGAGAAGAACATAGGTACGCCACCCAGCAAGCCAAAAATTAATGCTGCGCCAAAATAACCGGCCTTCTCATTTTCTCTGCCCCAAAGTCCTGCAACAGTAAAGAACAAAAGTGATGGCAAAACAGAGCCCAGCGAGCCGATGATATTGCTGAATGAAATTGCCTTTACACGCTTTTTATCCTCCGGAAATACAAGAGGTGTCAATCCCTGGTAAGGAATATCCAGGGCAGTATATACTGTGTAATAAATAAGATATGCTACAATCGCATAAGCAAAATTGCCCTTCTGGCCGAAATTAACCGGGGCAAAAAGCAAAGCTGTAACAAGAATAACAGGAAACGACATCCAAAATACATAGGGTCTGCATTTACCCATTTTGGTATGAGTTTTGTCAACAATCATACCCATAAGAGGGTCATTGATTGCGTCCCATACTCTTGTTGCAGAAAGAACAATACTGGTCATCGCCAGTGACAAACCCAAAACATCTGTAAAATAGAGGTTTAGGGCCGTTGCCATTATTCCGTAAATGGTACTCATACCAAACGGCAATAACGAAAACGCCAAGATTTCTTTTGTTGTTTTGTCTTTTAGTGAGATTTTCATATATTTTGCTCCTTTTTTCTATAATAACCGTATTTATTTATCAAAAAAATTAAACCGCCCACGATGTCGCCCACATAATTGTCGGATACATCAAACTTCGGTATTGCATAAGTAGGAAGACCCTTTGTTGCAGTATCAAATATTTGCTTAAAATTGTTCTGTCTCTCCGACTTATAAAAAACAATGATTTCGGGATTTAAAAACACAATAGCATTTCTCACAATTTTTGCAGGATAAGAAACGCCCATTACATTTTTTCGTATATCATTTATGTAACCTATCTCTCCTGCAAAGCCTGTAGCGCCCTCAAGCAAATGCCCGTTTATCATTCCCGCCATACCGATGCCGTTATGACCAAACTGAGCAGTAACAATGTTGTCTGTGTTATGACGACCTGTACCTAAGGCGGTCAGCTTCATATCATTTTGGACTATAACATTTACGCAATACTTTTTTTCCAGATTCGATTTCAAATCAAAATTAATTCGCTCTTGGTTATAATACCAGTCAATGATTACCCCGTTCTTTATAACACAGGGAATGGACAGACACACGGTACCTATATTGTACTGCTGTATCGCAATGTCTATTTTTCTGTAAATCACATCAATAAAATCGTTTATATTGAAGTGCTCCGAAAACTCTTTGATACATTCAAATTTGAAGTTATGAATTTTAACCATCAAATTGTTATTATCTACAATGATAAATAAAAAGTACTGGTATTCTTCATTAATAAGATATTGCTTTGCCTTTCGTCCTCCGGTGGAATCAGCAACATCTCCCTGGACAATCATTCCGTAATCCATGGCCTGCAGCATACATTTTTTAACAGTGGTAAGGCCTCCGTCGGTGTTATCCGTAAGCTCGGACAAGCTGCATGCCCCTTTGTCTCTCAGCACTTGCAGTATATCCGACATATTCTTGTTTCGTATATTCTTCAAAGCATCCTGTTCAATCAATAGGCAACCCTCCAAACAACTTATAACACCCCGTATCATAAGTTATTATACATATAATATAACATATTGTCAACCACAGTAAATTTACCAACTGCATATCTCAATGTTTTACTCCGTTGCAAAAGCAACAGCAAGTTGCTTGTAAAAACCGATAATGAATGCTATCATAACAATAGGGGGTAAAAAATATGGATACAAGTAATATTATTTTAGAGCTGCGTAAAAAAAATAATTTGTCTCAAGAGGAGCTTGCAGAAAAAGTAATGGTAACAAGGCAGGCTGTGTCCCGTTGGGAAAATGGCGAAACAGTGCCTAATACAGAAACACTAAAGCTATTATCTAAAGTATTTGATGTTTCAATAAACACATTGTTAGGTTCTCCAAGACAACTGATTTGTCAATGTTGCGGTATGCCTATTGATGATACTACAACCAGCAAAAATCCAAACGGTGATTTTAACGAGGAATACTGTAAATGGTGCTATTCTGATGGAGAATTCAAGTATTCGAGTATAGAACAACTAATTGACTTTTGTGTTGAGCACATGGCTACTGAGGAATGGCCCCCAGAACAGGTCAGGGCGCACATGGAGGCAGTGGTGCCCAACCTTAATCATTGGAAATAGAATTTGTTTTGTGACATTGGCAAAGGGGAGCGATTATCTCGCCCCCCTTTTTTGCTCCTATTACAACATTCTTTACAAACAACACAATACATACCACGAGGAGTTTATACCATACAGACATTTTTTAAGAATTAAAAATAAAATTAGGCTCAAGGAAGCAAATTCCTTGAGCCTCTGTTTTTAATCCAAAACCTGGTAATAGGATGGGATTTTGTTTAGCTTTTCTTCAAACTTGTCCTTGGGTTGCTCCTTGGGTACCTGTATAGGATACTTACCGGTAAAGCAACCGTCACAAAAGCCCACCGACGCCTCCTGTGCCAATCTGTGGGTAGCGTCTATGGATAGATATGCCAGGGAGTCAACACCGATTACCCTTGCTATCTCGTCCACGGAATCATAGCGGCAGGCGATAAGATTTTCTTGGCTGTCAACATCAGTACCAAAGTAGCAGGGGTGCTTGAAGGGTGGTGATGACACTCGCATGTGTACCTCCCTTGCTCCCGCCTCACGCAGGAGGCTGACTATCCTGGCGCAGGTTGTACCGCGAACAATGGAGTCATCAATCATTATCACTCGCTTGCCCTTGATATTCTCCTTGATGACATTAAGCTTTATTCTGACAGCGTCCTCGCGCTGATTTTGGCTGGGCTGAATAAAACTGCGGCCGATGTATCTGTTCTTAATAAATCCTATGCCGTAGGGTATGCCACTCTCGTTGGCATATCCCAGCGCCGCGTCCAGTCCGCTGTCGGGCACACCGATAACAATGTCGGCGTCCACAGGGCTCTCCTGTGCCAAAAAGGCTCCGGCTCTCATTCGTGCATGCTCAACGGACGCTCCGTCGATAACGCTGTCCGGCCTTGCAAAATATATGTACTCAAATACACATAGAGTACCCTTGTTTTTGCAATTACTCTTGTTTGAATGTAGGCCGTCCATATCAATAGTAACAATTTCTCCCGGCAATACATCCCGCACAAATTGGGCACCGATGGTATCCAGGGCGCAGCTCTCACTGCTGACGCACCATGCGCCGTCCTCCGTCCTGCCGATACAGAGAGGTCTGAATCCGTTGGGGTCCCTAAAAGCAATCATCTTGGTTGCTGTCATAACGATACAGGAATAGGCGCCCTTTAGGTTTGGCATTGTCTTGGCAATAGCCTCCTCGGTGCTCTTGCTGTAAAGTCGATTGGACACAATGGCGTAGGCAATGGACTCTGTATCACTGGTGCCGTGAAAAATACCGCCGTTAAGCTCAAAGCTCCTGCGAATATCTGTTGCGTTGACCAGATTGCCGTTGTGCGCCAGCGCCAAATTGCCCTTTATATGGCGAATAACCAGCGGCTGAATATTGTTAACATTCTTGCCTCCCGTTGTGGAATATCTGACATGGCCGATAGCCATATTGCCCATGCCCAAATGCTCCAGCCTGTCCTTTGGAAAAACATCGGGCACAAGGCCGTTGCCCTTGTGATGACTAAAAACTCCGTCATCATTTACTGCTATGCCACAACTCTCCTGGCCTCTGTGCTGCAAGGCATAGAGCGCCAGATAAACGGATTGTGCAACATAGGAGGTCTTGCCCTCAAATATACCAAAAACGCCGCATTCCTCGTGTAGATTGTTAAACATACTGTTCTCCTATAGTAAAATATCGCACCGGTGTGTTAATTTGGGGTGTACAGATTTGCGTAAGGTCTTGATGTTGCCGGCACCAGTTTCCTAAAGGGCTTTGACATTATTGCATCATAGTCTGCGTCAAAATACTTGCAATACCTTTTTACATACCCTTTCAGCTCCGCCTCGTCCTCCGGGCTCAGCTTCTCTACCTTAATATTGTCGCTGAGATTTTCCTTGGGATATGAGCCGCGCACAAAGATTTTGCCGCCGTGCATACCACTGGCACAGTGAGTACCAAACAATTTTTCGCCCCGCTTCATATTGAGGCCAAGCAAAACAATAGTACCACCTGCCATATATTCGCCAAGGAATGAGCCTGCGTTACAACCGATAACCAAAACCGGTCGCATATTCCTAAACTCCTTCATGTGAATACCGCCGCGGCAAGCCACATTGTCCCTAATGTATATCTGTCCGTCACGCATGCCGTAGCCCATAGCGTCGCCGCTGTGACCGTGGACAACAATCTCGCCTCCGTTCATAGTATTACCCACTGCGTCCTGGCAGTTGCCGTACACCACAACCCTGCCGCCGTTAAGATAGCATGCCATATCGTTGCCCGGCGTACCGTAAATCTCAATAGTCTTGCCCTCATCCAGCGCACAACCGATGTAACGCTGACCGTTGGCGTCCTTGACAATGCACTTGTTCTTTTTTGTAAGGGCTGCCTTGATTTCGTCATTTATTTCTTCGTATCGTCTAAGTCCTGCTTCTATCATAATCTAACCCCCTGTGCATTACCTGTCAGCTTTGTAGTTCTGGTGGTCTTGTCAAACATAAACAGACTGGGTGTGTCCATAATATCCCCTTGGATTGCACTCAAATCAACTCTATTTGCAATAAGGGCGGTATATATACCTGCATTGTCGCTGCAATTAATCAGCACAAAGCCAACAAGCCTGTCGCCCTCAAACACAAGGCGCTTGTACTCATCGCCGCAGATTTTGACCTTGTCGCAATACTGCGGGCCCTGTGCATTGATTAGACCGCAGGTGCAAATTCTAAGGCCGTAAAAATCTATGGCATTTACAGAATATGTGCCGTCAATTATTTGGTCGCCGCCTGTCATTTGTGAGCCGGCAACAATACCCTGCTGCACTGCGTTTGGCCACAGGGCGATAATCTTGTGAGTACCGTCCAGCATATCGGTGGACACACAGCAATCGCCACAGGCATAAATGTCCGGATTGCTTGTCTGCATAGTTTGGGTATCGGTTATTATACCCCTGTTAACCTCCAGTCCGGCTTTTTCTGCCGGCGCCGTCTCCGGACGAACACCCACGGCCACAATGAGCATATCACATTTTAGCTCCCTGCCACTCTTTAGGATGACCGAAGTAATGGTTTTGCCCTTAGATTTTGCCTCTACGATAGTATCCTGTAGATGAAATTTAATTCCACCCTCTTTTTCGATATACTTTTTTACGCTTTTTGCTGATTTTTCGTCAAGAATGGAGGGCAAAATACGAGGAGCAAACTCAATAACATCAACGCTCTTGCAGATTTTTGACAAGCCCTCGGCGGCCTTCATTCCTATCAGTCCTCCACCGATTACAACTGCTCTTGTTCTACCGGTGGCATTTTGCTTGACAGCCTTGGCGGAAGCAAAGTCAAGAAACGTATATACATTTGCCTTGCCCTCAACATTCTTCATTGGCGGCACAAATGGTTTTGAGCCGGTTGCCAAGCACAATTTGTCGTAAGGGTAGCTCTTTCTTCCTGCTTTTACTGTCTTATTTTCTGTATCTATTTCTTTAGCCTCTACGCCTGTTACCACATTGATATTGTTAGCCTTGTAGTAGCTCTGTTTACGCAGCAGCATATCCCCTTGGTTGACCTTGCCCTTTAGGTAATAACTGATGGACGGTCGGGAATAGGGCAAGCACTCTTCCTTGGTGATAACGGTAATCTCACCGGATTTGTCGTTTTTTCTAATACTCTCGGCAGTGGCAAGTCCTGCTGCAGAAGCACCAATGATTACATATTTCATTACTCAGCACCTCCAACCTCAAGATAAACCAACGCGTTGTTGGGGCAATTCTTAACACAGGCAGGCATATCCTCGCCCCGGCACAAATCACACTTGACTGCATACGCGCCGGTCTTGATGCAGCCCACGGGACATACTGCAAGACAGGTCATACAGCCGATGCACTTGTTCTCGTCAACGGACACTACGCCCGTCCTTTTGTCCTTGTGCATTGCGCCTGTGATACACGCTTTTACGCAAGCAGGGTCATCACAATGACGGCAATTGACCGCAACGGACGCCTTGTTGTCTCCATACACAGTAACACGAGAAATCGGAGCAGGCTCCTCATATTTGTTAGCCTTTACCACATCCTTTGATTTTGAATGAGCAGTTTTGCAATACACCTCACACAAGTGGCAGTTAACACATAGCTCTTCTCTGGCAAATACTTTTTTCATATAACTACCCCCTATTCTCCCGCGTGCTTGATACCAAGTATCTCAAGTTCTTTTTCTGTCAGTCCGATACCACGCAGCATAAGTCTGTTGCCTCGCAGGGAGTCGATGGAGTTGATACCCATACCACCCATAATCTCCTTGATTTCGTGGTTCCAGGCGTTAATAAGATTTTCTACTCTCTTGTGAGCAATCTCCGGATTAAGCCGCTTTGTTAACTCCGGCCTTTGGGTTGCGATACCCCAATTGCACTTGCCGGTATTACAGGTTTGGCACATGTGACAACCCATGGCAATAAGCGGAGCAGATGCAATATAGCAGGCGTCTGCGCCAAGGGCAATTGCCTTTACAATATCGCTGGAGCAACGGAACGAGCCTGCCGCAACAAGGGATACTGTAGAACGAATACCCTCGTCCCGCAGTCGTTGGTCGGCTGCTGCCAGCGCCAATTCTACCGGAATACCCACATTGTCGCGAATACGGGTAGGCGCAGCACCGGTGCCGCCCCTAAAGCCGTCGATAACCACAATGTCCGCACCGGCTCTGGCACAGCCGGAGGCAATGGCAGCCACATTGTGAACTGCCGCAATCTTTACGGATACCGGCTTTTTGCCGTCGGTAGCCTGCTTTAGGCTCCAAATCAGCTGTCTCAAATCCTCTATGGAATATATATCGTGATGGGGTGCCGGCGAAATAGCGTCACTGCCCTCGGGAATCATACGGGCATTGGATACCTCAACATTTACCTTTTCTCCCGGCAAATGTCCGCCGATACCCGGCTTTGCGCCCTGACCAATCTTTATCTCAATAAATCTGCAATTATTTAAGTACTCCTTGTGAACACCGAATCTACCGGACGCAACCTGTACCACGGCATACTTGCCGTAGTCGGTAAGGTCCGGATGAAGACCGCCCTCACCGGTATTGAATAATGTGCCCAGATTCTCTGCAGCCATGGCCAACGACTTTTGGGCATTGAGACTGATGGAGCCAAAGCTCATAGCAGAAAACATAATAGGAGTTTCTATCTTAACCTGGGGTGGCATTTTTGTGATGGATTTGCCCTTTTTTTCCACCTCTAATTTGTCGGGCTTGCGACCCAAAATAGTCCTAATCTCCATGGGCTCACGCAACGGGTCGATTGATGGGTTGGTAACCTGGGATGCGTTGAGCAAAATCTTGTCCCAATAAATAGGATATGGCTTTGGGTTGCCCATAGCCGACAGCAGGGTTGAACCTGTATTTGCCTGACGGCATATCTCCTGCTGAAATTGAGGCGTCCAGTTTGCATTATCCCTGTAGTCGCACACATATTTTTCGATTCTCAAAGCACCTGTGGGGCACAGGTCAACGCATCTGTGACAAGCAACACAGTCCCTTGAATTTGCCAATACGGTTTTGTTGTCATCGGCAAAATAGTGGCACTCGTTGGAGCATTGGCGAACACAGCAGCCACAGTTGATGCACAAATCCTTGTCACGGACAATAGTAAATCGTCTGGGAATATAATTTATCATCAGTCATCAGCCTCCTCATCATCAATCTCAAGAGGAATGAAAACCGGCTCTGCACCCGATACCGACCACACCTTTTCCGGGTCGGGACAAATAATTCTGATTGCCGATTCCTCGCTGGCAAAATATGCTCTGTCGCCCTTTGTTGCGGCAGTCAACGAACGGAGCTTGAGCCTGTCGTTGATAGCCAGCAGTCCCTTGTTGGAGCCAAGGATAACAGAAAACGGGCCGTTAACCAATGCACCGCTGTATATTGCGCGCAAATTAGTAAAGTACTCTTTTTTCTCATCATCCATACGGTCAATCTCGTCCCATTCCGGCGCTGTCAAAACATCGGCAGCCACCTCAATAGGCAGATTGTGATGTCGCAGCAGATGGTCAAAAAGATATGTAATAACCTCCGTATCCGTCTGCATGGTACAAATGTAGCCAAACTGCTCGATGTATCTTCTGTTTGCGTCGTAGGAAGAAATCTCACCGTTGTGAACTATCGACCAGTCCAGAATATTGAAGGGATGGGAGCCACCCCACCAGCCGGGTGTGTTGGTTGGGAATCTGCCGTGAGCTGTCCACAAATATGCGTCATACTGGTCCAGCATATAAAACTCGCCCACATCCTCCGGATAACCAACTGCCTTAAAGCATCCCATATTCTTGCCGCTGGAAAAAATATAGGCCCCGTCAATAGAGTTGTTTACATTGGTTACACACTGGGCAACATACTCCAGCTCATCAAGGCGTGCGCTCTTCATTCGCACTCTGTTTGCCTTGCCGAAATAACGCCAAATATCAGGTCCGTTCTCTATGCTATGGACCTGACGGGTGGGTATCTTCTCTGCCACATCAATATTGAAATGCTTGAACAAAAATTCCTCGCAGAGTTTTTTTGACTCTGCATTGTCATAAAACACATGAATAGCGTATTCATCCTTATGCTCAGGATAAATACCGTACGCTGCGAATCCACCGCCCAGACCGTTGGATCTGTCGTGCATCAGTGCTATGGACTTTATGATTTCCGAGCCATTGATTTTGTTGCCCTTGCGGTCAATAATGGCGGCAATCGCACAGCCTGACGGGATTCTGATTTGTCCCTCTCTCAACATAATTTTTCTCCTTATTTATCATTATAAAACCCATTAGGGCGAACAATGTTCGCCCCTTACGGATAATATTGTTTTGTTTTATTCGTCATCTACGCCCTGCAATGCGTCATACCCATGCTCGCCGGTACGAACCTTTACTACATCGTCAACATCATAGACAAAGATTTTGCCATCGCCGATATTTCCGGTATAGAGCACTGTTCTGGCAGCCTCGATAACCTGCTTTACAGGAACGGCGGATACTACCATTTCCAATTTCATCTTTGGGTGCAGACTCATTTCTTCTATCTCTACACCACGGTACTTCCTTATATGACCCTTTTGTACGCCGCAACCCATTACATTGGTTACGGTCATACCTGTAACTCCAATGGAATTCATGGCCTCCTTTAGTTCCTCAAACTTGGCCGGGTTGAATATCATAACCACCTTGGACAGCACTGCGTCGGTCTTGGTGGTAAAGGTCTCAACAGGCACAGCCTTCTCTACCGGCTGAGCAGGTGCGTTACCTGAGGAAATAAGCACATTGGCAGGAACAAAGTCCGCATAGGCTGACGGTAGGTTATGTTCTGTTGCGTCAAGACCCTTGATTTCCTCCTCGGCAGAAACGCGAAGTCCGTTGGTTTTCTTAATCAAGGTAAACACAATAATCATTGTTACAACTGTCCAAGCCGCTACTGCCAAAAATCCGACAAGCTGAATACCAAGCTGCTTAAATCCACCGCCGTAGAACAAGCCCTTGCCTACTCCGTCATATCCTGTGGAGAACAAACCTACAGCCAATGTACCCCAAATACCGTTTGCCATGTGGACACCAACAGCACCTACCGGGTCGTCAATGTGCAGCTTCTTGTCCAAAGTTTCAACTACCACTACAACCAGAATACCTGCCACGGCGCCGATAATTATTGAGCCCAGGGCATCAACGCAGTCACAGGGAGCGGTAATTGCCACAAGACCTGCAAGGGACGCGTTAAGTGACATGGACACATCGGGTTTGCCATCCTTGAGCCAGGTAAATATCATGGTCACTACCGTAGCAACGGCAGGTGCCAGAGTTGTGGTAAGAAAGATTGATGCAAGGGTGTCAACATCGGTTGCTGCGGCACCGTTGAATCCGTACCAGCCAAACCAGAGAATGAACACACCCAGGGCGCCCAGAGTCAGGGAGTGACCGGGGATTGCCTTTGCCTTTTTCTTGCCGGTTTTCTTATCAATGGTATATTTGCCGATACGGGGGCCAAGGAATATTGCGCCGATAAGGGCTGCAATACCACCCACCATGTGAATAGCTGTTGAGCCGGCATAATCGTGGAATCCCATTTGAGCCAGCCATCCGTCGCCGTTCCAAATCCAGCCTGCCTCAATGGGATAAACCACTGCAGAAATAACGGCAGAATAAATACAGTACGAACTAAATTTTGTTCTCTCTGCCATAGCGCCGGATACAATTGTTGCCGCTGTGGCACAGAATACAAGATTGAATACAAAGTTTGACCAGTCACCGCTTGAGCCGGCATAATTTGTCAGCAGACCCAGATTCGGTAATCCAAAAAGTCCGGCTATATAATCCTCGCCAAACATCAAGCTATAGCCGATGAGGATGAACATAACGGAGCCGATACAAAAATCCATAAGATTTTTCATTATGATATTGCCGGCATTTTTTGCTCTCGTAAATCCACTCTCGACCATAGCGAAGCCACATTGCATAAAGAATACAAGGGCGGCGCCGATTAAAAACCAGACTCCAAATACATTTTCACTTATAGCAGTTAAAATTGAATCACTCATATAAAATTGTCTCCTATAGTTTGTTTTCTTTTTACAACAATATAGCACTAAAGCCGCAATGTGCTGTGTTGTCGGTAACCCCTTTTTGTCGGCATCCGCCAAATGACAGATGCCGAGCACTGTATATGCAAAGCACATACAAGAGAGAGGGTTAATTATGGCAGAACAGGATTAGTAGTTTATCATATATCTGTCGATTTCCCACTTAGATACAGATGTCTTGTAGGAATCCCACTCTTCCTTTTTGCCTTCTATGTAGTTGTCAAATACGTGGTCACCCAATGTCTCCTTGATAAATGGGTCAGCCTCGGCAGCCGCAATAGCCTCGGCAAGTGAGCCCGGCAGACACTCGATACCGTTGTTCTTTAATTCCTCGTCGCTGAGAGCGAACACATTTTCGTCATAAGCAGGCGCCGGCTTAAGTCCCTTCTTAATACCGTCAAGACCTGCCGCAAGACAAAGCGCCATCTCAAGATACGGGTTGCAGGCCGGGTCGGGACATCTAAGCTCCACTCTGGTGCCCTTGCCCCTAGCCGCCGGAATACGAACAAGGCAGCTTCTGTTGGAGGTTGACCATACCAGGTATGACGGAGCCTCGTAGCCGGGTACCAATCTCT
>JBJEPK010000057.1:0-1561 GCA_051881195.1 Eubacterium sp.
ATTTTTTGTCACTACTATACGGGGAGCGGTATCACACAAGTTTTTTCATTGAACCTGTATTTTTATGCGCTGTTGTCTTTCGGGGCTAAAATGTCAATATTCAAAGTATACAAGTATATTTGGAGGTTACAAGAGATGATAAAAAAATTATATGAAAAGAGTGAGATTTGGTTTGCAGTAGCGTGGATTATTGCATATGTTGTACTTGCATCAGCAGGGGATAATTTATCGACAGATATAGGTGTTTTGAAAATTGTCACATTGCCTATATTGATAGTACTATCTGTCATAATGTATTCCTTTGTAAAAAAGAATGGATTGACAGAAAAATATGGCCTTTGTAAACCGCAGATGTCCGCTGCAAAGATGCTGTTTTACATTCCATTGATTGTTCTTTTGACAGCAAATTTATGGTATGGTATTGTGCTGAACACATCACCAACAGAAACACTCTTATATGTCTTATCCATGTTTTGTGTTGGTTTTCTTGAGGAAATGATATTCCGTGGTTTTTTGTTTAATGCTATGGCAAAAGATGGGGTGAAATCAGCCATTATTGTTTCAAGTGTTACATTTGGAATTGGGCATATTGTGAATCTTATAAATGGTTCTGGGGCAGAATTGCTGCCAAATCTTTTACAGGTAATATATGCAGTGGCTATTGGTTTTACATTTGTGATGATATATTACAGTACAAAGAGCTTAATTGCTTGTATTGTTACGCATAGCCTTTTTAATGCGGCGAGTGTTTTTGCAAATGAATCTGCAATTACCCCTCAAAGACGGTTTGTTTCATGTGCGTTGATTGCAATTATAGCTGGTGCATATGCATTATATATTGCTTTAGTGGTTAAGGATACGAAAGCGAAATAACCAGAAGTAACTTACAAATTCCAGTTTGCCGAACAGAGCGCACTTCTATACGGGGCAAGCCCCGTATGTGCACTCTGCGAGACCAAATACCCCGGGCACCCGAATGTCCGGGGCGTTTTACGTCACTGCGTTCCGAACAAGGGACTGCATCCCTTGCGCCGCGAAAGTGGCTATCCTCTTAAGGCAAAAGACGTGACCACTTTCGTCACGCCTTTTGCCTATTTTACTGTCTTACGAACAACGCCCGAAAGGGAGGTTCCTTGTTATAGGGTATGAAGAAAGGTCTCCATCCGGTCCAAGCCTTTTTTCAGCTCCTCGTCACTGTAGCAGTAAGACAGACGGATGTAGTCATCGGAGCCGAAGCAGCTTCCGGGGACGGCGGCGACTTTGCCCTCCTGAATCATCCGGGTGCAGAAAGTTGCGGAGTCCATGCCGAACTGGGCGATTCTGGGGAACACATAGAAGGCGCCCTCCGGTTCCGGGAAATCCAGTCCCATGTCCCGCAGCCGGGTACAGACATAGCTCCGGCGTCCCGCATAGATCTCCCGCATGGAAGATACATCCGTTTCCAGAGCGGTGACGGCGGCCTCCTGCACAAAAGTGGGTACCGCCGTGATCTCGGCAGCGCTTAATAGCAGCAGCCGGTCCATGACGTACTCCGGGCAGGTCAGGTAGCCCACCCGCCAGC
>JBJEPK010000058.1:0-7789 GCA_051881195.1 Eubacterium sp.
AGCTTCGTTGTGTATATCTGTCCTTAAATTTCATAGCCACCTCCAAAATAAAAAATGCGTACAGCCGAAGCCATACGCACAAAAAACGCAACGCTCAGCTGTCGCCAAACAAATTGAATATACCATCTCAAAAGACATGATTGTTTCAAAAACAGAGCCTGCATTTTTTTACTATAAAAAATACAAACATGTCTTCAATAGTGGTTTAATTTATTCAATTCGTTTGGCAACATTATTTTATCATAATACAAACGGAATTGCAAGAAAAAGAGGCGAACACAGTTCGCCCCTACGGGAATCCAAAAATTTTTGTTATCGTTTCATTTATACTATAATCGTAGGGGCGATTTGCAATCGCCTTGTTACATAAGCACAAATAAACAGCTCCCCTTGTTGATTAAGGGGAGTTGTTGTTTGGGCAATTTTATTTTGTAAAGAATGTCAGGAATGCCTTGTATGCGCTGTACACATCCAGCTTGCTGACAACCTCGTAGGGCGCGTGCATGGACAATACCGGCACGCCCACATCGATGGTGTCCACATTCATATTGGCAATATACATAGCAACGGTTCCGCCGCCGCCGCCGTCCACCTTACCCAGCTCGCCTGTCTGCCACAAAACATCGTTGGCATCGAACAATCGGCGCACCCAGGCACAATACTCTGCGCTGGCGTCGCTGGTACCGCTTTTTCCGCGAGCGCCGGTAAACTTGGTTACGCACACGCCCTTGTTGATAAATGATGCATTGTTCTTTTCAAACGGGGTGGACCAGGTTGGGTCGTATGCTGCGTTAACATCTGCTGACAGGCACTTGCTGTTGCTGAGAACATCCCTGCCCTCGTAGCCCTCCAGCCGTGCCAAATCGCTGACAAAATAGCGCAAGTAATCGGAATTAAGTCCGGTGTTACCGTCAGAGCCGGTCTCCTCCTTGTCGGTGAGGACGGTGATGGCTGTGTACTCAGGCACATCATCAATACTAAAGATGGCCTCCATAGCCGGATAACTGCACACTCTGTCGTCGTGGCCGTAACCACCGATGAGACTGCGGTCAAATCCAATATCGTCAACACCGAGAGCCGGAACAAGCTCCAGCTCGGCAGAAAGAAAATCTGTCTCAACAATGCCGTACTTGTCGTTAAGAAGCTTGAGCAAATTCAACTTAATGCGCTCGCTCTCGTCATCATCCTTGAACGGACGGGAGCCGATAACCACATTAAGCTCCTCACCCTTTACTATCTCGTTTGCCTTGCGGGACATCTGCTCCCCACCAAGGTGTGGCAAAATATCGGTAATGCAGAACTTAGGCTCGCCCGGTGCCTCGCCCAGCTTTACATCAACGGTTGTACCGTCTGCCTTGCAGATAACACCGTGCAATGAAAGCGGCAGAGCAACCCACTGGTATTTCTTTATGCCACCATAGTAGTGTGTCTTAAAAAGGCCCACACCGTCCTGCTCATATACCGGGCATTGCTTCAAATCCAAACGAGGAGAGTCAATATGGGCTGCACTGATACGCACGCCGTCTGCTACAGGTCTGCGACCCTTTACGCAAAGGATAATCGACTTGCCTCGGTTGAAGGAATACACCTTATCCCCCGGCTCCGGGGCGTCGCCGAATTTGTCAAACTCAACAAATCCCTCGCCCTTTGCCAATTCCAGCACCGATGCGGCAAACTCGCGCTCAGTCTTGTTTTCGTACAAAAATGCCTTGTAGCCCTCACAAAAATCGTAGGCTGTGGCAATCTCCTCATCGCTCATTGAATCAAAGCCATTTGGCTTTTGGTTAAACAAAAGCTTCTTTAGTTCCTTAGTTTCTTCGCTCATATATATCATCCTTTCAGTATATCATTACCATATTTCTGCCAAAATATCGTCAATCTGCCGGTCAACATCCCGGCCGTCATTGTAAATTACATAGTCGCTATGCTCCGCAAAATACTCGCTACTGTACTGGCTGCTCATTCGACGGCGGGCCTGTGCCTCGTCAATACCGTCACGGGCAATAATACGCTGCAGCCTAATATCCTCGTCCGCCAGTACGGACACCACTATATAGCAATCCTGCTGTGCATCGGCCTCAAATAGCTGGGGCGCATCCAGTACGCAGGGAAACTTCGCCATTCTGCGGCAAGCGTTCATAACAGCGGGGTGTACCATTGCATTTAGGGTTGCCAGTTTTTCCCTATCGTCAAAGACAATCTGCGCCAATCTACTGCGATTGACCCTGCCGTCGGCTACAACATCCGTACCAAAGGCAGCTGCCAATGACTGCACCAAATCGGTGTCGGTATCGTATATATCTCTCACAACGCTGTCGCAATCAACAATATTAAAGCCCCGTGCCTGCAATCGCTGTGCCACATATCCCTTGCCGGCACCGGTCTGGCCGGTTAGGCCTATGGCAAAGGGCTTTGTCAAATCTATTACGCAAAATGCGGCTGCCCTAATCAGCCGATTATACACAGCCATGCCCACTCCGTCGATATGTGGAATGTGGGCATACACTCGCTTTGCCCCCAATTTGTCCAGCCGACGCAGGGCGTCAAACAAATTTTTTGCCTGAGCCAAATCGTCATCCTGCTTGCCATAGACAATGTGAGGAATCGTCACATCATCCTCCTCAAAGCAGAGGGCGTAGGCATCTTTTTTTATATTAACAAAATCCCGATACTGCTGTGAGTCGCCCTTAACCACCATAACTCTGGCGTTGGGTGAATAATGCTTGTACTTCATTCCCGGAGAGGCCGCCGTTTCGTTTTCGGCCATGCCCTCCAGCACTGCCGAGGCAACCTGAACAGGTCCTATAACCTGCTCCAGCATCTCCTTTGTTATTGCGCCCGGTCTCAATATGGTAGGGGTGTCCGTTGCCAAGGTCAACACCGTGGACTCCACACCGTATTGGCAGTCGCCGCCGTCAATTATAGCGTCAATTCGCCCCATCATATCGTCGATTACATACTCCGCCTTGGTAGGTGACGGCAAACCGGAGGTGTTAGCGCTGGGGGCAGCAATGGGCACCCCTGCGGCCTCTATAATCCTACGGGCAATATCGTTGCCGGGCATACGCACTGCCACTGTGTTCAGTCCGCCGGACACAACATCGCTGACAGCGTCGCTCTTTGGCAATATTATGGTCAACGGCGCAGGGAAAAATGCGTCCATCAGCGCCTTTGCCATAGGGGTAACCTCTGTTACAAGGGGCGCAATATCCTCCTTGTGGGCAATGTGGACAATCAGCGGATTGTCCGACGGTCTGCCCTTGGCAACATATATGCTCCTGACAGCGTCCTCGTCCAGGGCGTTGGCGCCCAAGCCGTACACCGTCTCCGTAGGGAATGCCACCAGTCCGCCGCTGCGTAGTATTTCCCCTGCCAGAGCAATATCGTATTCGGTTGTGGATAGAATTTTTGTATTCATAGTAACATCATCTGTGGGCAGAATTATCGGTTAGTCCTGATTGCTTGCCTTCAGCTTTTCGGCAGTGTCGGCGGTAATGAGCGCGTCAATCAGCTCGTCCAGGTCGCCGTTGAGTATTTGCTCCAGCTTATATAATGTCAGGTTGATTCTGTGGTCGGACACTCTGCCCTGTGGGTAGTTGTAGGTACGGATACGCTCACTGCGGTCGCCGGTACCAACCTGAGCCTTGCGCTCACCGGCAATCTCGGCGTCGTGCTTTGCCTTTTCGGCGTCATATAGTCTGGCGCGGAGCACCATCATTGCCTTGTCCTTGTTCTGGTGCTGGGAGCGCTGGTCCTGGCACTCAACCACAGTGCCGGTAGGTATGTGGGTAATACGGATGGCAGACGATGTCTTATTAATATGCTGTCCGCCTGCACCTGAGCTGCGGAATGTGTCAATCTGCAAATCCTTTTCGTTAATCTCAATATCAACATCCTCTGCCTCCGGCAGTACGGCAACGGTGGTGGTGGAGGTGTGGATTCTGCCCTGGCTCTCGGTCTCGGGAACACGCTGAACACGGTGTACGCCACTCTCAAACTTGAATCGGCTGTATGCACCGTCACCGGTAACGCTAAAGCTAATCTCCTTGTATCCACCCAGTCCGGTCTCGTTGGCTGACAGCACCTCTGTCTTGAAGCCCTTGGACTCGGCGTACATTGAATACATACGGTACAGCACTCCGGCAAAGAGAGCAGACTCCTCACCGCCTGCGCCGCCGCGAATCTCAATAATTACATTCTTATCGTCATAAGGGTCGCGAGGCAAAAGCAAAATCTTAAGCTCCTCGTTAATACGCTCCATATCCTCCCTGCTCTGCTCAAACTCCTCCTTTACCATCTGGGCAAAGTCCTCGTCCAGGGAGCTGTCGTTCATCATCTCGCGGGAGTCGTCGTTAGTCTCCTTTGCGGTCTTGTATTCTCTAAACTTTTCTACCACAGGGGTCAACTGCTTCATTTCCTTCATCAGCTTTGTGTACTGGTCCATATCAGCCACAACCTCCGGCTGACAAAGAAGCTCGTTGACCTCTTCAAATCTCTTTTCTACCTCTTGCAGCTTGTCAAACATAATAATATCCTCTCGATAGTAATTTGTGTGTTAATCCTTTTTGCGGCGTGCTACAAATTGACGCCCTTTATGTTGCGCTCCAGCTTTGACCGGGGCACCATTACCTCGTGGTCACAACCACAGCATTTTATCTTAAAATCAATGCCAATCCTCAACACGGTAAATTCCTTACTGCCGCAGGGGTGGGGCTTTTTCATTGTAATTTTGTCACCAACATTAATGTTCATATTGTCACCAAGCCATTATATACTTAATTATAATCTTATACATTATAGCACCTTTTTATTCCATTATCAACATAAAATGGATGACTGCGTCATATTATTAAGGGATACTTAAAAAAGGAATGACTTTTATGACATACTATCCCGAAGGAGTAAACAAATCATTACGCCGTCAATTCACCTCCATGGAGGAAATCAAGCAGGCAATCGCCCAAAAGCAAACATACGAGGGCAAGGTACTGCTGTGCGACCGAGAGCATAACCTACACCTGGATTTGGGTATAATCAGAGGTATCATACCCAGATGTGAGGGAGCTGTGGGCA
Organism: Eubacterium sp.; assembly: GCA_051881195.1. Taxonomy (GTDB): domain Bacteria; phylum Bacillota; class Clostridia; order Oscillospirales; family Acutalibacteraceae; genus Eubacterium_R. Next base: position 5,074 of record JBJEPK010000058.1, read on the forward strand.
TTGCCGACGGCACAGTACGGGACATTGCCCTAATATCCAAGGTGGGCAGATGGGTGTGCTATCGCATTGTGGGTCTGCATCGCAACAAATATGACCAACTGGTTGCCATACTGTCCCGCAGAATAGTTCAGCAGGAATGTCAGCGCCAATACATAGACCGATTATCGGTAGGAGACATTATCAATGCAAGAGTGACCCATCTGGAGCGATTTGGAGCGTTCATCGACATTGGCGCAGGAATCAACTCCCTAATCCCCATAGATATGCTGTCTGTCAGCCGAATATCCCATCCGTGCCAGAGGGTTAGCAACGGCGATACCATCAGCGTTTTGCTGCGTAGCCGAGAGGAGGGCAAGCTCACATTTTCACTCAAGGAGCTGCTGGGCACCTGGCAGGAAAACGCCGACCTGTTCCGTGTGGGCGAGACAGTAACCGGAGTGGTCAGAAGCGTGGAAAGCTATGGCGTTTTTGTAGAATTGATGCCAAATTTGGCAGGTCTTGCAGAGCTGACCGATGAGGTTGAGATAGGTCAGCGAGTATCCGTGTTCATAAAATCCATTCTCCCCGACAAAATGAAAATCAAGCTGGTAATAGTGGACACCTTTGAGCAGGAGGGCGCTCCCGAGCCGCCGATTTACTTTGAAAAAGGGGAGCATATTACCCACTGGGTATATTCTACCCCACAATCAAAAAAGAAAATAGAAACCCACCTGGACTCCCATATATAGCCAAACCTTGATTATTGTGCCAATATATGATATACTGGCTTTGTGCGACTATCAATATTGGCACAAGGGGGTGCAGAATGAGACGCAAGCGCTACAACTATTTTGACGATGACGAAGATGTTATCAGCCAAATCAGACAACGCACCAGGGAGCAATCGGCACAGCAGGACAACAACTTGAACCTGCCGATAACCCCGGAAATACCGGATTTGCCTGCTCCGCAGCCGGCACTCTCTGCTCAGAGCGACAGCACAATCGAGCCTGAGTCGGAAGCCGAAAAATCACATACCCATCATAGCGACGGTCCCCTCCATTCTGCTGCCACAGAAGCCCTTGCGCTGGCTACCAAAACAAAGGAGGCTGCAATCCATGTTGCATCCGTTGGCGTGGAGCGATTTGTTGAAGAAGAGAGCAAAGCGCCACGTAGGGTGGCTGTGTTGCTGTCCCTGTTCGTTATCCTGGTGATGATAGTGAGCACCGTATCCGTTGTGTCCCACAAAATCAACAACAATGCGGACCGTGACCACTCCTTTAACACCAGCGCAGGCGAAATATGTAATCAGTACGCCACCAAATACGGCAACTGCAATTACGAAAGCCTGGAGCAATACGGCATACATGGCTATCGCCTCACAGGTGTATGCTGTGTAAGACAGATTGATTTTGACGGCAACGGCACCGGCGAGCTGCTGATATGCTACAAGGACCGCAACACCTACTATGCCGAGGTGTGGGGATTCCACGGCAAAAAGTTCGATATGTTATATAAGGACAAAATTTGCCAAACCAAGGACAAAAAGGACGATGTTTGGATTACCCTGTACTACCATAACGGCAAGTACTCCATCGGTAAGCACGACGATAAGGACGTGGGCAAGGTAACAATTTATTCCTTGAAGCGCTACAAATTTGTACAGACCGATACCTGCACCTACGACTCTGTGGCAGACGCATTTACCGTGGACAAAAAGGTAAATTTGGACGATTTTGAGCGTATCAAGATGAGCGTACTGCGAGAGAGCGCTGCATATATAGCCTCCGACAACGCCAACACCGCTATCGAAAACATGATGGTGGAACAAAACGAAGGCAAAACTATAGAAAAAAAGAAGAATAACAAAAATTCTGCCTACTACTCCATAGTCAAAAGCCTGAACGAGAGATACGGCGTTGCCAAATTCCACACCAATCCCGGCAGAGCCTATGCCAGCGGACTGGCAGTAGTCAGACTGCTGGATTTTGACAACGACGGCACCGAGGAGCTGTTGACAATCTATCGTCGCGCCGTAAACGAAATGGGCGAGGATACCGACGGCAATTACAAGTCCGAAAGCACATACAAATACTGCGTCGCAATCTATACCTGGAACGGCAAAATTGCCACACAGGTTTACTCCTGCGAGGATTTGAGCAACTGTATGACAAACGATGTCAACAAATACTATGTTCTTCAGCGTGACGGCCAAAAGCTGAATTGGTGCAGCAACCACTTTGTTGTACAGGACTACGGCCGCAAGGTTGAGGCAACCAGCAAGATACTGTCCTTCAACTCAACCGGCTTTGACCAGGAGATGAAGGCGTATTACACAACCAGTTACGGCTATACCGAGTATTATCTCAACGACCAATGGTCAAGCAAATCCAAGTTTACAGACAACGGTGGCTTTTCTGTGCCGTTCTTCGACGGCGAGAGCTATTATAATCAGGAAAAATATATTGTAGAATATGTCCAAACCAAGGCCGCTAACCAAAACGCAATAAAGAGCGTTGTTGAGCGCACCGAGGACACCATCAAAACCCTGGACAACACCTACAATCCGGAGGATGTTGTGTCCATCGCGGAAGAAGAATAACAAAATGACGAACACACAAAAACGCACCCAAACGGGTGCGTTTCAGACTGTCGATAAAGTGGTTTGAACCACGCCAAATTTATAACGATAACGGCTCCCTTGTGTAAAGGGAGCTGTTTTGCTTTAGCAAAACTG
>JBJEPK010000059.1:0-36535 GCA_051881195.1 Eubacterium sp.
CACAATGCCTGCCAAGGCATATATGTATGCTCTCCCTTACGAGTATTACGAAAAGTACGGTGTGCGTCGCTATGGCTTCCACGGTACATCCCACAAGTTTGTGTCCCACCGTGTAGCAGACAAGATGGGCAAGGACATCAAGGACCTCAAAATTATTACCTGTCACCTGGGTAACGGCTCATCAATCGCAGCTGTAAAGAATGGCAAGGTTGTTGATACATCAATGGGATTCACCCCTCTTGACGGCTTTATGATGGGTACTCGCTCAGGTGGTGTTGACCCATCCGCAGTAACATATATTATGAAGCAAGAGGGTCTCACCCCCGAGCAAATGGACGAGGTACTGAATAAGAAGTCCGGTGTTAACGGCGTATCCGGTGTATCATCCGACGATAGAGATATCTGTGCTGCACAGAATGCAGGCAATGAGCGTGCTACCCTTGCACACGAGATGCAGGCATACGAGATTGCCAAGTTTATCGGTTCATACATTGCTGCAATGAACGGCGTTGATGCAATCGTATTTACCGGTGGTATCGGAGAGAACGGACATTGGCTGCGTTCCACAATCTGCTCATATCTTGGTTATATGGGTGTCGAGATTGACGAAGAACTTAATGTCAAGACCGTCAAGGGTGCTGAGGCAGAGCTTACAAATCCCGATTCTAAGGTTAGAGTATTTATCCTCGCTACTGACGAGGAGCTTATGATTGCTCAGGACACAAGGGATATTGTGAACTCACTTAAGTAAGAATTAATTTTGATATTGATTACAGAATAAGATAAAGGAGGAAGAACAATGCCGGAAATTAAGTACGAAATCACAGAGCATCTTGGTGTTATTTCTGAGACAGCTCGTGGTTGGACTCGTGAAGTTAATATGATTTCTTGGAATGGTCGTGAGCCAAAGGTTGACGTTCGTGATTGGTCACCGGACCACTCAAAGATGAGCAAGGGCCTTACATTCACAAAGGACGAGCTTGTTGAACTTACCAAGATTGCAGAAAAACTTTAATCGAAAGTAATTGAGGGCAACTATTGCGTTGCCCTTGAACTTTATAAAAAGATTATTCGCATATTTGCGTGGATATATTGAGGTATTAGTAATGGAATGGACATCACTTAATGATTTGAGAGAAAAATATCTTTCTTTTTTTGAGAGCAAGGGACATCTCAGGTTGCCCTCTTTTTCTCTCATTCCCAATAATGACAAGAGCCTTCTTTTGATTAACTCAGGTATGGCTCCTATGAAAAAGTATTTTACCGGTGAGGTAACTCCTCCTCGCAATCGTGTTACCACTTGCCAAAAATGTATTAGAACCCCTGACATTGAGCAGGTTGGCAAGACAGCACGCCACGGTACATTCTTTGAGATGCTGGGCAACTTTTCCTTTGGTGATTACTTTAAGAAAGAGGCTACTGCCTGGGCTTGGGAATTTTGTACCCGGGTACTTGAGATGCCTGTTGACAAGCTATATGTTACTATTTACGAAAATGATGATGAGGCTTTTGATATTTGGACAAAGCAGAATGGCGTAGACCCATCCCATATTGTTCGCCTGGGTAAGGCTGATAATTTCTGGGAGCATGGCTCCGGTCCTTGCGGTCCTTGCAGCGAGATTTATTTTGACCGTGGCGAAAAGTATGGCTGTGGCTCACCGGATTGCGGACCCGGCTGTGAGTGCGACCGTTACACCGAATTTTGGAACAATGTATTCACACAGTTCGATAATGACGGTAATAATAACTACACTCCACTGGAACACCCAAATATTGATACCGGTATGGGCCTTGAGCGCCTTGCTTGCATTATGCAGGGCGTGGACAATATCTTCGAGGTTAATACTGTACAAAATACCATGAAGAAGATTTCCGAAATCTCAGGTGTTAATTATCACGAGGATGATAAGAAGGATGTTTCACTTCGCGTTATTACCGACCATGTTCGTTCTTCAACCTTTATGATTGGCGACGGTGTTATCCCCAGCAATAACGGTAGGGGTTACGTGCTTCGTCGTCTTATCCGCCGCGCTTGCCGTCATGGTAGATTACTGGGAGTTAACGAGCCGTTTTTATACAAGGTTTGTGAGACTGTTCTACAGGACAATAAGGTTGCTTATCCTGAGCTTCAGGACAAGGCAGAGCTTATCAAAAAGGTTATCCTCTCTGAAGAAGAGAGCTTTGGCAAGACTATTGACGCCGGACTTGCTCTGCTGGATGAGTATATTGCTAACACTCAGGGCACTGTATTTTCCGGTGAGGATGCATTCAAACTAAATGATACCTTCGGTTTTCCCCTTGATTTGACCAAGGACGTCCTTGAGGAAAAGGGTATGACCGTTGACGAGGATAGATTTAACGAACTTCTGGCTAACCAAAAGGCAACTGCCCGTGCAGCCCGTAAAGATGCCGGTGCAGACGCCTGGAAGGGTTCTAGTGTAAAGATTGATACTGATGCAACTGACTTTGTTGGTTACACAGATATGCAGGCCAATGCCAAGGTTGTGACTATTGTTAACGCCGATGGCGAACTCGTTGATATGCTGGGCGCCGGCGAAAAGGGTACTGTTGTATTGGACAAGACCCCGTTTTACGCAACATCCGGCGGACAAGTATGCGACACGGGTGTTATTACCAAGGATGACAGTAATCGATTTGTTGTAGCAGAGACCTCCAAAAATCCGGAGGGCATATTCCTCCACAGTGGATTGCTGGAGAGTGGTGTAATATCTGTGGGCGATGTAATAGATGCCCGGATTGACATTGACAGCCGTTTGGCTATTATGCGCAATCATACCGGTGCTCATCTTTTGCAGGCTGCTTTGCGTACTGTACTTGGTACTCATGTTGAGCAGGCAGGACAGTTGGTTAATGATAAGGAAATACGATTTGACTTTACTCATTTTAACGCTATGACTGATGCCGAAATTGCTGATGTTGAGGCTCTTGTAAACAGCGTTATTATGCGGGCACAGTCTGTTGATATGATGGAGATGCCTATTGATGAGGCAAGGGAAATGGGAGCTATGATGCTCTTTGGCGAGAAGTATGGCGACATTGTCAGAGTAGTCAAGGCCGGCGATTTTTCTACCGAGTTCTGTGGCGGTACTCATGTATCCAATACAGGCAACCTAGGTATGTTCAAGATTATCAGCGAGTCTTCTGTCGCTTCCGGTGTAAGGAGGATTACTGCTCTCACCGGCACAAATCTTATGAATTATCTCAATTCACAGGAGAGTGTAGTAAAGTCCCTTGCATCTACACTTAAGACAGCCGAGGCTGAGGTTGAGTCAAAGGTTGATTCTCTTGTTGCCCAAACTAAGCTGCAAGAGAAAGAAATTGTAACTCTTAATGCAGAGATTACTAAGCTAAAGAGTGCAGATATGTTCTCAAATCCCACTATGGTAGGTGATATTGAGGTATATACAGCGCGTGTTGACGGCTCTACACCCGACGCACTGCGTTCTATGGGCGACGACCTTAAGGCCGGCAATGACAACGCCGTTGCTATTATAGCCGGCACAAATGGACCAAAGGCGACTATAGTTGCCGTTTGCGGCAAGAATGCAATTGCAGCCGGAGTTAAGGCGGGCGATGTTGTAAGAGAGGTAGCAAAGCTTGCCGGAGGCGGTGGCGGCGGCAGAACTGATTCTGCTATGGCCGGTGCCAAGGATGTAACCAAGCTTGATGATGCAATTGCGGCTACTGTAGATATAGTAAAGGGTATTATTGGAGGTTAATTATGTGTGTTTTTTGCGAAATAATTAATGGCAATATCCCATCAACAAAGGTGTATGAGGACGATATGATGGTTGCATTCAAGGACCTTAATCCTGTTGCTCCTGTTCACATTCTTTGTGTACCAAAGGAGCATATCGAATGTGCCAATGACATCACTGCCGACAACAGCAAGTATGTTGCTCACATTTTTGCAAAAATGCCCGAGATTGCAAAGTCCCAGGGTATTGACTCATACAGAGTAATTAATAACTGCGGATCAGATGCAGGACAGACAGTTATGCACCTGCATTTTCACCTGATTGGTGGTAAGAAAATAGGGGAGAAGTTAATATGAGCAAGGAGTATTATGAGCTTAAGATAGCCGGTCTTACCAGACAACTGCAAAAGTTTCCTGTATCCGATACATTGGATATAGCAGCATTCATCCTATTCGGTGATGTTGAGCTGACTGAGGCTTGTGCCAAGGAATTGCTGAAAAAAGCACCCGAGTTTGACTATATTGTCACACCGGAGGCTAAATCAATTCCACTTGCTTATGAGATGAGTAAGCTTAGCGGAAAGAAGTACATAGTCGTTCGTAAAGGTGTAAAGGTATATATGGACAGACCGGAAAAGGTGTCCGACCAATCCATCACCACCCAAAAGGAGCAGGCGTTGTACCTTGGTCACGAGGAGGGCGATTTGCTGGACGGCAAGAGAGTTCTTATTGTTGACGATGTAGTATCCACAGGCGGCAGCCTTGTTGCCGTAAAGGAGCTTTTGGCAAAATTCAATGCCAATGTTGTTGCATCCTGTTTCCCGGTTGCCGAGGGCGATGCGGCAGATAGGGACGACATCATCTATCTTGCAAAGCTTCCATTGTTTTTCAAATAAAAATAAAAGAATTTTCACCCGTTGGTAGGCAATACTATCAATGGGTGATTTTTATGTTTCAAGATAACAAAAAGGTGGCTATTATCGGCTGCGGTATGGTGGGTATGAGTTATGCCTACGCAATGCTTAACCAAAATATTTGTGATGAACTTGTGCTGATTGATGTTAACAAAGCTCGTGTTAGGGGAGAGGCAGCGGATTTGTCTCAGGGGTTGCCCTTGTCTCCACGAAGTATGAGGATATATTCCGGTTGCTACGAGGATTGCTCAAATGCGGATTTGGTAGTGATTTGTGCCGGTGCACCCCAAACTCCCGGAGAGACACGACGGGACCTGTTAAAAAAGAATTATGATATTCTGTCGTCAATAGTAAATCCTGTTGTCAGCAGCGGATTTTCCGGCGTGTTTTTGGTAGCCAGCAATCCTGTGGATGTTATGACCCAGTTGGTGTATGAGCTGTCCGGTTTCCCGTCGGGCCGTGTATTAGGCTCCGGCACCGCCCTGGACTCTGCAAGACTGAGATACTTGATGGGCGATTATTTCAAAATTAATCCTGCCAATGTACACGCTTATGTAATAGGTGAGCACGGGGATAGTGGTTTTGTGCCATGGTCAAATGCCTATATATCCGTAAATCCTGTGACCGATATTTGTGCGGAAAAACCTGATGTAATGGGCGATATTCAGGAAATTGCGGTTGCAGTACGCCAGAGCGCCTACGAAATTATTGACGCCAAGGGCGCAACCTACTATGCCATCGGTATGGTGCTGGCGCGATTGACCAGATGTATTTTGTTTGACGAAAACTGTGTGTTTTCCGTGTCAACCTATCTTAAGGGTGAGTATAACGAAAAGGGAATTTATATGGGCGTTCCATCTATTGTGAATGCAAATGGTATAGCATCTGTGTTGGAGATGGCGCTCAATGATGAAGAAAAAGAGCAATTCCGTCGCAGTGCAGATATTATTCGCAATATGCTAAAGGAAATAGAACTGTAGCGTAATATCACTATATTATAAAATATGTTGAAATTTGCCCAAAAAAATGCTAAAATAAAATGAGTTATTTTGGGCAGGTGCATGGAGGTGCCTATGCCTGATAACGAAAAAGAAAATGAAAATGAGAACGAACAACAGCAATCCTCAGAGTCATCGTTTGAGACCGGCTCTATCACTGTAGAAAAGGGCGGCAGATTTTTTCATTGTCTTACTATCATAGGACAGATAGAAGGACACTATATTCTCCCCAGCCAAAATAAGACCACAAAGTATGAGCATGTTATCCCTCAACTGGTAGCAATAGAAGAAAGCAAGGAGATTGCAGGTCTGCTTATAATTCTCAACACTGTTGGCGGCGATGTAGAGGCAGGACTGGCTATTGCAGAATTACTGTCCACCATGCGAACGCCCACAGCGTCCTTGGTGCTGGGCGGCGGACATTCCATCGGCGTGCCCTTGGCTGTTAGCTGTGAACGGAGCTTCATTGTGCCGTCAGCCACTATGACGGTTCATCCCGTCAGGATGAATGGCACCTTGTTGGGCGTACCCCAGACCCTGTCTTATTTTGAAAAAATGCAGGACCGAATTATCAATTTTGTGGAGAGCAATTCCAATATATCCGCTGATAATTTTCGCCGTCTTATGATGAAGACAGGCGAGCTGGTAATGGATGTGGGTACTGTGTTGGAGGGTCAGGAGGCAGTGGATTGCGGCTTGATTGACTGTCTGGGCGGTTTGTCGGATGCGCTGGATTATTTGGAGAGGACGGCTGATAGCAAGTGATACTCCATACCATAGTCAATCCTGTTGATGTGTATTATCCTTTTGGAGATTGCAGCGTCAGCAATTCTGTTCGTTCCAGTAATCCCTATGATTATATCAGAGGAGGCTATTATCTGGACAATGCCACTCTGTTTGGAGGAAGTAATAATGTCAATCTTAACTGCAATTTTTCAGGCAATATTCCAGGCAATCACTTGGATATTTCCGTTAAGTGAAAATGCCTATTCGTCAATGTTCCATGATTTCTCTTCCCGATTTTCGGGAGAGAATTCGGCGTTGACAGGCATTGTACATATCGGTATTACGCTGGGTATCATCGTCGCTATGTATAAGGCGTTTCTATCCGGTGGCAAAGAATTTTTCGGCATTTTTGCTGACCTGTTCAGACACAAAAAACCATTTGCCAACCAAAAGCCCGGCAGACAGTTTACATCTATGTCGCTGGTTACTATGGCGATTATGCTGTTGGGCCTTATACCTTGCGGCAAGGGTAGGATTATTTACAGTCTGCTTAATACCACATGCTACAACCAAACCTTGTTGGATGATGGTATATTCCTGGCTGTTACAGGTCTGCTGGTGCTGCTTGCTTGCAAAAAAATGGCTATGGACAATACTACAGCCAATGTATCCTTATTGCCGGCAATAGTAGTTGGCGTGGCCGGTGTTTTTTTGATTCCGGTTAGTGGCTTGTCACTGATGGGCGGTTTATTTTGTATTCTTGTACTCTTTGGAGTCAGTAAGAATTTGGCATTCAGGTTCAGCGCTATTATCAGTGCGCCGGTTTTGGTGATTATGGGTATTGTTGAACTGTGTCTTAACACCACTTCGGCTACCGTGTTGCAGATTATTTTAGGATTGGTATTATCTGCTGTGGCCGCCTTTCTTTCCATCAGAGTTCTTAAATTTTTGGTGGACAAGCTGTACATCAAATATGTAGGAATTTATGACATCAGCTTAGGTGTAATTATAGCAATTATCGGTATATTTGAACTTATTTTCAGAAGTAGGGTATAATTTATGGCAAACAAAAAAACTACAACTACAAAAAAGAATAATACTCCTGCCCAAAGAGCACCGCGCCAAAGCAAAAAGCAACAACAGGAGCTTGAGCTCGAGCGTATGGCTTATGAGCAGGAGAAGAAAGAAAATATTGTTCGTATTATCGGCGTTGGCATTTTTGCCGTGTCCCTATTGCTGTTCTTTATTACAGTGATTAGCGGAGAGGGTGTATGGAATTTTTTGCATTGCTTCTATTTGGGGCTGTATGGCTGGATTTCTGCCATACTGCTATCCATACTTGCGCTGGTGTATTCTGCAATGTTTACCGTCAATCGCGGCGAAAAAAAGATGACATTCGAGATAGTGGCAATATTTATCCTTGTACTATTGCTATCTGCATTTGTACATATTGTAACAACCGACAGTAACGGCAAATTTGTTGACACAATCACAGAGGCATATACTCAGGCGGCATTGTCTGTCAACGGCGGATTCCTGGGTGCTGTAATAGGCTGGTTGTTGCTGACTATGGGCAAGGCACCTGCAATTATTGTGACGCTGGTACTTATGTTTGTGGATATACTGTTGTTGTCCCGTGTTACAATCAATCAGTTTTTCAAGACCACTGCCAAGCCTGTACGCAAGGTGGTAGAAAAGGCGACCCCGATTATCGAAGAGAGGCGAGAGCGTCGTCATAGCAATATTGACATTTTTCTTGACGAGGAGCCGCCTGTATCCGGGGATAATCAACCCAAGAGGCACCGTACCAGGCGTGGCACAAAGGACGAGTTGGATGCCATTCAGCCCATGGATATTGCCGAGGGCGACGATATGACAAAGCTGATTCAGGAAATTAACAATTCCACAAAGCGAAATCAGATTATTCGCAATGCCACTCAAGAGGAATCACCAAAGTCCATAGACGAGATTGTTAAGGACGCAAGCCGAGAAAAGCCTAAGCAGGAACCGGTAAAAAAAGCTGATGCCGTTGAGGAATTTACCGTTACCGACGAAGAAATGAATGCTACCGTAAAGGAGTATAAGATTCCTCCGGTTGATATTCTTGTTCCGTCCAAACATAAGTCAGCCAAGGATGTGTCCAACGAACTCAAGAGTAATGCAGAATTGCTTGTATCAACTCTTGCATCCTTTGGGGTATCTGCCGAGATTACAGACATTTCTCGCGGTCCTACGGTTACAAGATATGAACTTAAGCCTGCATCAGGCGTAAGGATTTCAAAGATTACCAATTTGGCTGACGATATTGCCCTTAACCTTGCTGCAACCAATGTTCGTATTGAGGCTCCTATTCCGGGCAAAGCAGCCGTTGGTATCGAAATTCCTAACAGCCTAAAGAATACTGTGTCCATGCGTGAATTGGTGGACACTCCCGACTTTACTGCCCAGAAGTCAATACTGTCAGCCGGTCTTGGCAAGGATATTGCCGGTAAGACCGTTTATTGTGACTTAGCCAAGATGCCCCATCTTCTTATTGCAGGTACAACAGGCTCAGGTAAGTCGGTATGTATGAATTCAATTATTGTGTCAATTCTTTACAGAGCAAAGCCGGATGAGGTCAAGCTGCTTATGATTGACCCAAAAAAGGTTGAGTTCAGTAAGTACGAGAATATTCCTCACCTTCTTGTACCGGTAGTTACAGACCCACGCAAAGCCTCCGGTGCTCTCGGTTGGGCTGTCAGCGAAATGCTAAAGAGATACCAGATGTTCTCCGATACCGGTGTTCGTGATATTGAGGGTTACAACAAGTTTGTAAAAAAGCATAAGGATATGGAGCCCATGCCCAAGGTTGTTATCTGTATTGACGAGCTTGCCGACCTTATGATGGCTGCCCCAAAAGAGGTGGAGGATAGTATTTGCCGTTTGGCGCAGATGGCTCGTGCGGCAGGTATGCATCTTGTTATTGCTACCCAAAGGCCCTCCGTTGATGTTATCACCGGTCTTATCAAGGCCAATATTTCTTCTCGTATTGCTCTTACTGTATCGTCACAGATTGACTCTCGTACCATCCTGGATTCGGGCGGAGCAGAAAAGCTGTTGGGTCGTGGAGATATGCTCTATTCTCCTATCGGTGCCAGCAAGCCTCTGCGTGTGCAGGGTTGCTTCATTAGTGATGAAGAGGTAGAGGAGCTTTGCGAATATATTAAGAATCAAGGCGAGAGCCAGTATAGTGACGAAATCCAAAAGGAAATTGAAAGCAAGGCTGCCCAGGAAAAGGGTTCGTCACCATTTATGGATGACGGTGATGCGGGCGAAGCCCTTGACCCACTGTTTGATAAGGCAGTTGAGGTGGTATTAGAAAACGGCAGAGCTTCCACGTCCTTCCTCCAGCGTAAATTGAGTGTGGGATATTCAAGAGGCTCAAAAATTATGGACCAGCTTGAGGAAAAGCATATTATAGGCCCCCAGGATGGCGCAAAGCCCAGAGAAATTCTAATCAATATGCAACAATGGATTCAAATGCAGGCTCAAGGATCGGTGCCTGAGTTCACAGCAGAAAATACAGAACAAATGAGCTTTGACCCGGAGGAGGAAACTCCTGATTACATCATTGATAACCAAGATGAGGGAGACCCATTTTAATGAACGAATTTCTTCCTGTTAACAAATTGGATATGCAGCGCAGAGGATGGGACAGCGTGGACTTTGTCTATGTAACGGGCGATGCCTATGTTGACCACCCGTCCTTTGGTGCAGCCATAATTACCCGTGTTCTGGAATCAAAGGGGTACAGAGTAGCCGTACTAAGCCAGCCTGACTGGAATAGCACGGCTGATTTTGTTCAATTCGGCAAGCCGAGACTGGGCTTTTTTGTTACCAGCGGCAATATTGACTCTATGGTTGCCCACTACACTGTAGCAAAAAGAAGACGCTCCACCGATGCTTATACCGGCGGCGGCAAAATGGGTAAGCGACCGGACAGAGCAGTTATTGTGTACTCAAATATTATCAAGTCCCTTTACCCCGATAGTCCGGTAATTATCGGCGGTCTGGAGGCTTCACTACGTAGATTCGCTCATTATGACTATTGGGACGATGCTGTCAGACCCAGTATTATTATTGATTCAAAGGCAGATTTGCTGTCCTTTGGTATGGGCGAAAACCAAACTATAGAGATTGCCGGAAGATTGGCAAACGGCGATAGTATAACTGACATGCACGATATACCGGGTACTGTGTATGCCTGTGACCCAAAGGATACTCCCTACACCGGAGTGGAGTGTCCAAGTCTGGAAAATGTCAGTGCGTCAAGGAGGGAGTATGCAAAGGCATCCCGTATTCAACAGGACCAGCAAGACCATATTAGCGGTAAGTTGATTAAGCAGAGAAACGGCAATATGATGGTGGTACAGAACCCACCTATGCCACCACTGACTACACCGGAGCTTGACTGGGTGTATTCGCTGCCATATACCAGAGCTTATCATCCTATGTATGAGAGTATGGGCGGCGTGCCCGGTATTGCTGAGGTGGAGTTTTCTATCACTCACAATCGGGGTTGCTTTGGCGCTTGTAATTTTTGCTCCATCGCTTTTCACCAGGGTAGGTATATCACCACCCGCAGCAAAAAGAGTATTATGATTGAGGCCGAAAAGCTTACCCACATGCCTAACTTCAAAGGATATATTCATGATGTGGGCGGTCCTACCGCCAATTTTAGGCAGCCCTCATGCGAGCTGCAAAAGGAATACGGTTTATGTAAGGGCAAAAAGTGTCTTGCACCTGTACCGTGCAAGAATTTGTATGTGGACCATAGCGAATATCTTGATATTCTCCGTAGTGTCCGTAGCTTGCCTAATATAAAAAAAGTCTTTATTCGCAGTGGTATTAGGTATGACTATCTGCTTCAGGACAAGGACGACCGGTTCTTTAGAGAATTGGTAGAGTATCATGTGTCAGGTCAGCTGAAAGTAGCTCCCGAGCATTGCTCTGCAGCTGTTCTTGACAAGATGGGCAAGCCTCATATCGAGGCGTATATTGAGTTTTCTCGCAGGTATTTCAGGTACACCGGTGAGGTGAATAAGGAGCAGTACCTTGTGCCGTATCTTATGTCCAGTCATCCCGGCAGTACCCTGGATGATGCTGTGGAATTGGCACAGTTTTTGAAGAAAAATCATATCCGACCTGAGCAAGTGCAGGATTTTTATCCTACTCCCGGCACAATATCCACCACTATGTACTATACCGGTCTGGACCCATATACCATGGAGGAGGTCTATTGTGCCAAGAATCCTCATGATAAGGCTCTTCAAAGAGCATTGCTGCAATATTTCAATCCTAAGAATTATGACTTGGTTGACGAGGCATTGCACCGAGCTCATCGTACCGACCTAATCGGCACCGCCGACAAGTGTTTGATTAAGCCGAGGAACAATAATTCATATAGACCTAAGCAACAAGGCAGTGGTAATCAGTATGGCAAAAAGAACAGTAACAAAAAAGGAAAAAGAAACCAAAAGAGACGGTAGCGTAGATACTATGATTATGGTGGGTATTGCATTGCTGGTGGTGGCAGGAGTGCTAATTTATATGTCCGTCAGCAGTCCCAGGGTGTATGTTGGGTCAACTACTACTGCATTGACCACAGCGGTAAGTTCAACCACCACACAGCAAGCTGTTGCTAATTCGGTGCCTACCGCAAAACATTCCGTTGTTACAACAGTTGTCGTCCACTTTCCCGTAAATATCAACACTGCTACTTTGGAGGAGCTCCAGGCGGTTAGCGGAATCGGAGAGGGTAGGGCATACCAGATTATTGCCTATCGCGACCACTTGGGCGGATATACTTCTGTGGAACAAATCAAGGATATTAAGGGCATCGGCGATTCGTTGTACTCCAAGATTGCTCCGTATTTGACCGTATGATTAGGAATGAGATTAACAGACTATTGTATGCTTTGTTTCCACGCAGGTGCGACCTCTGTGGCGAGGTGATTACTCCCGATACCGGCAGATGCGATGCCTGTGCAGACGCTCGCCGTATTACCGGCAAGACTTGTCCCTATTGCGGCAAATCCAAGGATGACTGTCGGTGTAAAAATTCTGCATACAATAAGCCAAGATACAACGCTGCCTTTGCCCCTTACTATTACGAGGGTAGTATTAGCTTTGGCATACGCAGAATGAAATTGCACGGTTATAAGGAATTGACCGATGGTATGTCCGAGGAGATGACCAAATACTTTTACGACCATTGTGATAAGCATATCGACCTTGTAACCTATGTGCCGATATCTCCCCGTAGGCAACGCAATCGCGGATATAACCAAGCACAGCTATTAGCCGAAAAGGTTGGAAATAGATTAGAATTACCTGTTGTGCCCACTCTGGAGAAAATAGTCAATACCGATTCTCAGCGTACAAAGCCCGGATACCAAAGGCGCGGTAATGTGTTCGGCGTATTCGATTTGATTGACGGTGTGGATGTTGACGAAAAGACAGTGCTGCTTGTTGATGATGTAAAGACGACGGGCGCTACGCTGTCCGAGTGTGCCGATATGCTCAAGATATATGGTGCAAAAGAGGTATATGTGCTAACCTTTGCAATTAGATAAATAATTAAAACCCGGTTTTGCAACCGGGTTTCTTTTGTGCGCTATTTTACTGTGAACTCCGTGATTTTTCCGTTCTCATCCAGTACATACAGCTTGTCGCTGATATATGTGCATCTGCTGGCGTATGAGTCGTAAGTTGGGTCGGTCTCTATCATATACTTGTTGGTTATGTTTATGCCGGACTTGTCGGCCTTTATGGTAACGGCGCCTGTTTCCGGCACAGTGGCATCGTAGCGGTAGTAATCAATAGCGTAGTAGTTTTTTTCTTTGTTTATCAGTATCGCTTTGTGATTATTTTGTGCGTTTGAGGCGCAATTTTCCAGCACCTTGCTGTCAATGACCCATGGTTTTTCCGGGTCTGATATGTCAAACAACGCAATCTTAACATCGTCGCTGTCGCTGTAACCGATTCCCATCATTACTCCATCATCCACAGGAACCAGTTGGGTAGAAAATCCGCTGATTTTTACCTCTCCCTTGATTATTGGATTGCTGGGGTCTTTTAGGTTGATAACAAACAGAGGGTCGGTCTCTTTATATGTGATGGCATAGGCATAGTCGCCTATATAGTATGTTGCCTGTATGCTTTCTTCTTTACCAAATGGGTCAGTAACCCCTATTTGCTCCAGGTTTTCGTCCAAGGTGTAGATGTAGTTGTTCTTCTTTGTTGTTGTGGCAATACGGAACACATCATCCTCTTCATCCATGGAGAACTGATTGTTTACAACGCCCTTTACACTACCGGTTTTGCTTATTGCAACGCTATTTGATTTCAATTCTATCTTTGCAATGTGGCAAAGATATTTTTCGTAGTCACTGCTGACAATGTACATATTATCCTTGCTGCAATATATTTCTCCGCTATATCCCATTATTGCTTTTGTTTTGCCTATTTGCGTTCCTTTTGACAGGTCATATCCGGATACTACGGAGTAATTGCTGTTGACTGAACTGTCGGTGTAGGCAATGTCCTTTGGCGACACTTCTTTCTTTTCGCCTTCGTTTTCGTAATATATTACGCAATCATTTGCGTTGGTTATAAATTTTGTGCTGAGTATATACAATCTGTTACCGATTTTGCGAGATGTAGAATAGCTGCCGCTTTGGCTGAAAGTGTTTTTTAGCTTAGGATCGGTAATATCTGTGATGTCGTACACCTTTATCATTGTGTCTGTGTTAGGAACATAGCATAGGTCAACCATTACATCATCTTCGTTGTCTTCTGTTTCTGCCGAGGCAGATTCTTCTTCCACAACCTTTGATGTAATGAGTATTATGGAATTGCCGTCAAGGTACATATCGTTTATATTTTCGCTTTTGTCGGCGTTAATTTTTGCAATCTGCTTTGTGCCTTTGTAAATCAGCACCTTACTGTATGTGGCATAATATATGTACTTGCCGTCATTTTTGATTATATCTGCTTCGTCAACACCCTCCTCTTGGATATTGGTTGTGCCGTGTTGATTGTTTGCAATTGACGCATTTTCGGCAACGGCAATATCTGCTTCGCCCATGGCAGTGTATTTTGCTGCGTTGTTGTCAAAAAGCTTGATTTGATTTTGTTGGGCAGTTACTCTTTTTTCAATTTCGCTGTAGTTGTTAAAGGTTTGTAATTGGCTTTTTGGTGATTGACTTTGGCCTACAGGGGAGGCAACGTATGTTGTTGTTGCCAAAATAACCAGGCATGCCACAGCACTGAGAAGAGGCTTTATTATGTTTTTGCTTGTCTTCACCTTTAGTTGGCTTTTGTCACCGATTAGGCGGTTTACATCAATGCTGTCGGGTGCGTCAACACCGTCGTTATCAAATTTGTTTTTTATATAATCAAAATCATTGTTTTTCATTCTGCATCACTCCAATAGTTTTTCATTTTGCTTAGGCTTCTTGATAGCTTTGACCTGACGCTGCCGGGAGTTAAACCTGTCAGCTTGGCAATCTCTTTGCTGTTAAGACCGGCAATAAGGCTTAGTAGCACTATACTTTGCTCCTGCCGGCTGAGGCTGTTCAGCGCCTCCATCAGCTCCTGTGTCTGTGGATTAAAGTCAGTGTACATTTTGTTATCAACAGCCCATTGGTCTATGTTTTGCGTTTGGCGCGCTTTTGCCTGTTGGTCTATGTATTTTGTGCAAGTGGAATTTAGAATTCTAAATATCCAAGCATCAAAGGCACCGGGATTCTTCAGTGCACTGATTTGCCGGTATGACGATACAATAGCGTCACTGACAGCATCCTCTGCGTCCTGTGGGTTTTTAAGCTTATACAGAGCATAGCGGTAAAGCTTTTGCTTATATTCATCATACAATGCACAAAAGGCATCCTTATCACCATTAATGGCGTTTTTTACTATTTGTTGGGATTTCATATTGCCACCTCCCCGATGCATCATAACTATAGTGTATCAAATTGCAAAAAATGTTGCAACAATTTGTAAATTTGTTAGATTTTGTTGTTTCTCACCCCTTGAATTGAATTTTGTCTTATGTTATTATATAGATGTATTAGTATATTATTAGTTGGTATTCTTATGAAAAATTTTGTACAAGGTGTTAGACGAAAGTTAACACAAATTGCAAAAAAGAATATTAAGTACAGGCGTTTCATTCGCTGGTCAATGAATACTTATCGTCTCCTGCGCTATAAGATAGAGACCTTTGGCAATAGAGTTAACGACAAGATTATCATTTTTTCCAGCTTTAATGGGCGCAATTATTCATGCTCGCCAAAGGCAATTTACGAATATATGGTTCAGGACCCGCGCTTTGGGGATTACACCTTTGTTTGGGCCTTTAAGGATATAAAAAAGTACAAGCCTTACTTTACTGACTATCCCAACACAATCCTCGTTAAGCAGGGGGGTAAGAAGTACAGAAAGTATGTATCCAAGGCTAAGTACTGGATATTCAATTTCAAGGTTGACGATTTCCTTAAGCCAAAAAAGAATCAAATTTTTGTTCAATGCTGGCACGGCACCCCACTCAAAATGCTGGGCTGTGACCTTAAGCATCTTGACAATGCCCTCAACACTACCAGCGGTATGAAAAAAAGGTATCATATCGAGTCCGAGAAGTTTAACTACTTTATATCTCCTTCCAAGTTTGCCAGCGACAGATTCAGGTCCGCATGGGATTTGGAGGCAGTGGGTAAGTCCGATATTATGGTTGAGCAGGGCTACCCAAGGAATGACGAGTTATTTCATTTTAGTGAGGAAGATGTTGATCGTATTAAGAAAGATTTGTTTGGCTACTATTATCTGGAATACGAAAAGGATATAAAGAAAAAGAAAATTATTCTTTACGCACCTACATTCCGTGCCAATCAACACCAGTCCGGCTTGGGTTACGTATATGATACTCCTATTGACCTGGATTATATGTACGATCAGTTAAGTGACGAGTACATCATTTTGTTTCGGGCACATTACTTTATTTGCAATCAGTTCGATTTTGACAAGTATGCGGGATTTGTGTACGATGTGTCAAAGTATGATAATATTAATAAGCTATATATGATTACCGATATTCTGGTGACCGATTATTCCAGCGTGTTTTTTGATTATGCCAATCTTAAGCGTCCTATGATATTTTATATGTACGACCTTGAGTATTATCGCGACAAGTCCAACGGCTTCTATATTGACGTTGAGGAGGAGCTACCCGGCAAAATTGTTAGGAACGAAAAGCAATTGGTGGAAGAGATTAGACGAGTTACCACTGATTTTAAGTATGACGAAAAGTATAAGCGATTCAATGATAAATATAATTATCTTGATGACGGCAACGCTACCGAGAGGGTTGTCAATACCATTTTCGGCGATGTACTGTGACGAATATAGGCACCTTCATTGAAGATGCCTATTTCTTATGTTGACTATTTGCTTTGTATATTCTATAATATCTAATGTACCTGCCTGTAGCATAACCGGATAATGCATCAGATTCCGATTCTGACGACTGTGGGTTCGAATCCCGTCAGGCAGACCATATTAGCACGATGGCTTTGATACGAAACCATCGTGTTTTTCTATACCGGTTTATATTTACACAGCAATTTTATATAATCTGCTCGACATATTTGAATTTGACGAAAAATCGTTGAATGTAATATATACATTCAAGCCTTCGTTCCGTGAGGGAGCGAGGGCAATTTTTCTATTCATGTGAAAAATCTTAGCAACTCTACCTTTGATGGGTGGAACAATCCCGTTTATAATGTATAATATCAGTAACCGGTTTAGGAGGGAGTACTATATGGATAGAATAAAAATCGGCAAGTTTATTGCATCGTGTCGTAAAGATAAAAGAATTACGCAAGAGCAGCTTGCAGAAACACTTGGTGTAACGAGCAAATCCGTTTCTAAATGGGAGAACGGGATTTGCTTGCCTGAGGCTTTGCTATACGAGCCTCTGTGCACAGCATTGGAGATTACAATAAACGAATTATTTGCCGGTCATCGAATTAAAAAAGAAGACTATAAGAGAATAGCAGATGAGTATTTAATGCAAATGCTCAAATATAAGCTATACAGCTTGAGTAATAAAGATATAACATTCAATGAATTTGATGATGCTCTAACGCAGATTTCTGATCTAACAGCACAGTTAAAATCATTTAAGACAAAAAACGAAGCAGTTGTTTACTTGATGGAGCACACTAACTCGTCATTTGAACTTTGTGAAAGTGTTTACGATTTCTATACCGGATTGTTCAATATCAGTAATTAGGGGGATTAGAAATGAAGAAAGAACCATGGAGAATTGTTGTTGGCATTTCTGCTATTGGGTTTATCGTGCATATGTGGGTAAAAAAAGATATTATGACAACATATACCACAATGTCGCAAGAGCAAGTTATTCCTCTTATTGTCACTACGATTGCTGTTTCGTTGTTAAAGGCCGTTGTTGTTACAGGAGGCATTTTGCTGATCAAATGGGCTATCAGCAAGATTAATAAGTAGTAGCTCAATTCTGATTCTTTGAATACTCAGAGCACACTCAAGGCGTCGTTTCTCCTTTTCGCAAAAATTCACGCTGCTATTACTTTTTGCGAGTTCAAGTCCACATCAAAATTTTGCTGTGACATCTATTTCGTAACAGCTTTACAGCTGAGCCATCTGTTTTTTACAGATTGCTTTTTAATTTTTTGTTAACGCAGTGTAAATCTTTGTGTCTCCTGTTGTATCCCTATGTTGACTGTGATATATTCCTCTTGGAGGGGAAAATATGACTGGAGCAAAATCTGTGATTATTCGTGTAATTATTTTAATATTGGCAATACTTATACTATTGGCTTACATAGGTCCCTTGGTTACAGTGGGAGAACTGAATTTGGGCAATATTTTTGGCTACTGTGTTGCAGGATTGCTGGCTGTATATGCAGTCTTTATGAATAAGATTAATAGCAAAATCAAGCAGCTATGGGGCCAAAAAAGGGGAAGAATCGGTGTGAGTATAGTGTGTGCCCTGTTGATGCTGGGGCTGGTGTATTTTGGCACCCTGTTTGGTATGGTAGCAAATTACAGCAAAACAGATACTGCCCAAAGTCAGGTGGTTGTTGTCCTTGGCTGTAAGGTGGTTGGCGAGGAACCCGGAGTATTCCTTAGGCAAAGAATCAATACAGCATATAATTACCTACAGGATAATCCCGAGGCTGTTGCTGTTCTCAGTGGCGGACAGGGCAGTGACGAAAACATCAGCGAGGGACAGTGCATGTACAACACTTTGGTTGATATGGGCATATCTCCGGAGAGATTGTATGTTGAGAACCAATCCACATCAACACAGGAAAATTTTATGTTTGCCCGACAACTACTTGATGAGCAGGGGATTGACACAAGAGAAATTACGGTGGTTACTCATGATTTTCACCAATTCAGAGCATCCCTGTACGCAAAGAATTATGGCTTTGTAACTCACAGTATGCCCACCAAAACACCCCGGTCGGGATACATTACCTTTGTTACCAGAGAGGTATTTGCAATAACAGCCATGATATTAAGATAAGGAACGGCCCGCACCGTTCCTTATTCTTTTGCTATTTTGTTGGGAATTGGGAGTTATACAGATTATAGTAGAACCCTTTTTTCTTTAGCAGCTCTTTATGACTGCCTTGCTCCACAATATTACCGTCATTCATTACCAATATAATGTCGGCCTCCTTAATGGTAGCCAGTCTGTGAGCGACGATAAATGTTGTTCTGCCCTTCATCAAGGTAGCAAACGCCTTTTGAATTTTTATTTCTGTACGAGTATCAATGGATGATGTTGCTTCGTCCAGTATAAGCATTGGCGGTTTGCACAGCATCAATCGCGTGATACACAGCAACTGCTTTTGTCCGGCTGACAGACTGCCGCCATCCTCACCTATAATGGTGTCATAGCCCTGTGGCAAACGCTTAATAAACGAGTGGGAATGGGCTTTCTTTGCTGCCTCGATTACTTCCTCATCCGTTGCGTCCGAGGCACCCATCTTGATATTGTCACGGATTGTGCCCGACTTCAGCCATGTTTCCTGCAGCACCATACCGTAACTGTATCTTAGGGACTTCATAGTGATGTCATTGTAATCCCTGCCGTCCAGTAATATATGTCCGCTGTTAGGGTCATAAAATCGCATCAGCAGATTGATGAGCGTGGTTTTGCCACAACCTGTGGGGCCCACAATAGCCACTCTTTGTCCGGCTTTCACGGATAGGTTAAAGTCTTCAATCAGCTTTTTATTCTTTGTGTAAGAAAAGTTGACATTCTTAATCTCAAGATTGCCGTCAACATTGGTAATCTCTACAGCGCCCTCCTTATCAGGTGCTACGCTTTCTTCTTCCAGAAGTTGCAGCAGTCTTGCCGCGCAGGCTATGGCGTTTTGTAATTCGGTTACTACACCACTGATTTCGTTAAACGGCTTTGTATATTGATTTGCGTATGCCAGGAAGCAAGTGAGCACACCTACGGTGATAGCACTTTGGCTTGTCTTTACTGCCAGCAATGCACCACATAGCGCAACAGCTGCATATACTATTGCGTTTACAAATCTTGTTGCAGGATTTGTAATGGAGGAAAAGAATGTTGCCTTTAGTGAATATCCACGCAATCTCTCGTTTATTTCGTCAAATTTGGTAATATTCTCGTCGTCGTGACAGTAGGCATATACCACCTTTTGGTTGCCTATCATCTCGTCAATGAATGATGTTTGCTCTCCTCTGGTTTCGCTCTGCAGTTTGAACATGGTGTATGTTTTCTTTGCCACAAAACCAGCGATAAAGAATGACAGCGGAGTAATTATAACTACTACCAGTGTAATCCAAATGTTGATGCTCAGCATAAAGCAGAGTGTACCGATGATGGTGACAACACCGGTAAAGAATTGGGAGAATCCCATCAGTAGCCCATCTGCAAATTGGTCCACATCGGCAATTACTCGTGATACAATCTCACCGCTGGGGTGGGAGTCAATGTAACTGATGGGCAGCGTCTCTATTTTTGTAAATGCTCGTTGACGCATATCCCTAACTACATTAAAGGTGATTTTGTTATTGAGAACATTCATTATCCATTGGCATAGAGCTACTACTGTGATAATGGCACAAACCTCAATAAGAATTTGCACAATCGCTTTTATTTCAACAACACCCGTGCCGATTACTTTGTCTATGGCATTGCCTATCAGTACCGGTACATACAATGTGCCGGCAACACTGACTAATGCCATCAGCATAGATAACACCAGGTGAATTTTGTATCTGCCGATATATGACAGCACCTTCTTTATAACAACTTTGTTACTCATTTGCTGTCACCTCCTCATGGGAGAATTGTGAGTCGTATATTTCTTTATATACCTCACAGCTTGTCAGTAATTCCTCGTTGGTGCCCATACCTACGCACTTGCCATCATCCAGCACTATGATTTGGTCGGCAGTCAACATTGACGAACATCTTTGGGATACAATAAATAAGGTGGGCTTGTAATCCAAATTCAATATTGCCTCTCGCAATGCCTTTTCTGTAGCAAAGTCCAGTGCGGATGAACTGTCATCCAGTATCAGTATTTCCGGCCTGCCTACCAGCGCTCTGGCAATGGTCATTCTTTGTCTTTGGCCACCGGACAGATTTGAGCCGTATTGCTCAATCTGTGTATCCAGCCCGTCCTTTTCGTATATTGTATCATACACTTGAGCTGTTTTTAACGCCAGGTCAATTTCCTCATCTGTTGCATCGGCGTTGCCCCATTTGATGTTATCTCGCACTGTACCTTTGAATAGCACAGCCTTTTGCATAACAAAGCCGATATGCTGACTGATTTCTTCCTTGGTGTAACTGCGTACATCACGACCAAGCAGAGTAACCTTGCCCTCTGTACAATCGTAGTAGTGAGGTATCAGACTAACCAGTGAGGACTTACCGCTGCCGGTTGAGCCGATAACACCGATTACCTCACCTCTGTCGGCAGAGAATGTGATATTGCTTAGACTCTCGTCGCCGGCATTTTTGTAGGTTAGCGATACATTACTAAAGGATACTGCATGATTGTCCACAATAGCGGTATCATCATTTGATTGTAGGGTGTTGTCCATGTCCAGAACAGCGGCAATTCTGTCACCGGATGCAAAGCCCTTTGTGATAGTAACTATCAGGTTGGCAAACTTGATTAGCTCTACAAGGATTTGGCTCATATAGTTGTACAGCGCTACCACGCTGCCCTGGGATAGGGTGCCGCCATTGACTCTCAGTGCACCGTAGTGAATCAGCCATACGATACCCAGATTGATTACGATATATGTCACAGGATTCATCAGCGCAGATATTCTGCCCACCTGCCTTTGAAAATGTGCAAGCAAATCGTTTTTTGCCTTAAACTTTGCGTGCTCCTGCTCCTCTTCGGTAAAGGCTCTTATTACCTTGGCGCCGGTTAGATTTTCTCTGGTGGATAGTGTTACCTCGTCCAGTGTGTTCTGTACTCTCTTGTACATAGGTACAGTCAGCTTCATTATGGTTGCTACTATTACTGACAGTGATGCAATGACAATTAGGAATATCAGTCCTGCTTTTATATCAATCATTAGTGCCATAAACAGCGCTCCACCTACAATAAATGGGGAGCGTAGGAATAGACGCAGCGTCATATTTACACAGCTTTGTGCCTGATTGACATCAGTGGTTAGGCGTGTGATGAGAGTAGATGTACCTATGCTGTCTATTTCGTTAAAGGAAAAGCCTTGGATTTTCTTGAACAAAGATTGTCTTAACTCAGCGGAAAAACCTGTAGCAGCCTTTGCGGCAAAGTACTGTGCCGTAATGGCAGCCACCATACCTACTATGGCTAATATAACCAAAATTGCAGAGTTTTTGATTACAGTGCCGGTACTGCCTGTTCTTATGCCATCATCAATAATTGCTGCTACCACAAGTGGTACTATTAACTCAAATATTGCCTCCAGCATCTTGAACAGGGGAGCCATTACAGATTCTTTTTTGTAATTCTTTAGGAATACTAACAATTTTTTCATACAATTAACCTCATTAGGATATTATACATAAAAATATAAATTAGTCAAATTTCTATTGCAATTGTTTTCAGTTATGATATAATCACCTTGATACTTTGAGAGGTGATTGATTATGGAGCAAAAACCTGTTACTGCTATTATTGTAGGCGCCGGACACAGAGCCTTTGTTTATAGCGAATTGGCTGTTACCAATCCCGATATGCTTAAGATTGTGGGCGTTGCAGACCCTAATCCTGTCAGACGCCAAAAGGCGATGGAGCACTTTGGCTTTGGTGAGAATATGTGTTTTGAGAGCGCTGATGAGCTTGCCAAGAGAGGCAGAATTGCCGATACCATCATCAACGGCACTATGGACGAACAGCATTTGGAGACAGCGTTGCCGCTGCTCAACCTGGGTTATGATATGCTGTTAGAAAAGCCCTTTGCAGTCAACGAGAGCGAAATGAGACAGCTTGTGGAATGTGCAAAAAAAAATAACTCCAAGGTTATGATATGTCATGTTCTGCGATATACACCTTTCTATTATGGAATAAAAGAAATTGTTAACCGTGGAGAGATTGGTGATATTATCAATATTCAGACCACCGAGCATGTTAGCTATCATCATTTGTCAACCTCCTATGTTCGTGGCAAGTGGGCTAACAGCGATAAGTGTCACACCACGATGTTGCTGGCAAAGTGCTGTCACGACCTTGACATTATGATGTGGATGATGAGCGAGACCAAGCCCTGCAAAATTTCTTCCTTTGGCGGCAAGTATCAGTTCAAGCCGGAGAATGCTCCACAGGGTGCAGGCACAATTTGTATGAAGGATTGTCCATTGGTAGATACCTGCGTATATAGTACCAAGAGATTGTATATTGACCATCCTGACAGATGGGCGTTTTATGTATGGGATGCACTGGAGGGTGTGGAGAATCCTACAATTCAGGACAAGATTGCATTGATGAAATCCGACAACCCTTATGCTCGTTGTATCTATAAGTGCGACAACAATGTTGTGGACCATCAGTCCGTTATGGTGGAGTTTGAGTCCGGTGCAACCGGTACCCACAATATGGTTGGAGGCTCTGCTGAGCCACGCAGGAATATACATATTATCGGTACAAAAGGCGAGATATTTGGAAATTTTGAGGACAGTAAGTTCACTGTGCTCAAGATTAACCCGTCACCTGATGCACACAATGAGGAGTGCGATGTTGAGGTGCATGACCTTAATGTATCCGGAGATATGGTTGGTGCCTACGGTGGTCACGGCGGTGGCGACGAGCGACTTGCAGCCGATTTTGTCAAGTTCATTCGCGGCGAAGAGCCGTCATTGGCTTGTACCTCTATTTTTGATAGTGTAGCAGGGCATCTCAGCGTCTATCTTGCTGACAATTCCCGAGAGAACGGTGGCGCGCCGCAGGATGTAAACATATAGAATAACGCCTCTCAATACGAGAGGCGTTGATTTATTTAATTACCTTTTTGTTCCAACTACGCTTTCCGCATTCGGGGCAGGTGAGCTTTCTCGTTCTGCCCAAATGGGGAGCAAAAAATACAGCGCTGTATGTTGGTACATATTTGTGACCGCATTCACTGCATTGGTAGTATCCGGCAGTTTGTTCTATTCTCAATGCAGTACATACTCCGCATAAGAATATGATAATACCGAATACAATCAGCAGTACTTTTACTGCTATCGGCATTTCTATATAGGACGCAAGGAATATGCTTCCAATATAAGTGACTGAAGCAAATACGCCGATAAAGCATTCATATTTTAATAACTGCTTTGTTTGTGATTCATTTTGTTGTTGCATTTCCAACAGATTCTGTTCTGCAATTTTGTTGTAATCTTTCATTTCTATTCTCTCCCCACTGAGTAATTCGTTTACACTTATGTCCAGTTGATTACACAAGTCCAACATTATTGATGTGTCGGGCATTCCTTTGCCCCGTTCCCATTTGGATATTGC
This sequence comes from Eubacterium sp., assembly GCA_051881195.1. Taxonomy (GTDB): domain Bacteria; phylum Bacillota; class Clostridia; order Oscillospirales; family Acutalibacteraceae; genus Eubacterium_R. The sequence goes on from JBJEPK010000059.1 coordinate 24,431, forward strand.
TCTGTCTGTTATACCCAGCTTGTCTGCCAATTCCATTTGGGTCATTTGTTTTTCTTTTCTGCATTTTGCAATGAATTGACCTATCTTGATTTGATTCATTATCGCACCTCCTGATTGCATACTATACCACCGACACAAAAAAGTAAACAAACGCTCCGTTGAGTTGGGGAATCTCAACGGTTGGTTGGTGTACAATAACCATTGTAACAAATATGTTGATTCAAGTCCATATATTGAAAGCAGTCACTCAAAATAGTGACTGTTTTTTAGTAAAAATGGATTTGAATACTCATGAATTTACATTTTCAGAATCGGATGAGGCAGTTCTTTGTTGTAATATTAGACGGATACAAAGCTGATTGTTTGTTTGAATTCGTCAGTAACTGCAAAATGAAAATCTATATCGGTTTTCTTTGAAATGGTATTTACAATTCTAAAGAAATCATCAGTATTAGTGTTTGACGATATAAAATCTATTGATGAGTCCACAAAAATATCTGTAATATCATAATCGCTTTCACATAAGCCAATTAAAAATCCGATAAAGGCTATTGAACTGGATAAACCATAACTGTTGTAATTGATTAACCTTATATTGTTTGGCAGCATGTGAATTAGTTTATTGTCAGAATCAACATAAATAACTTTTCCGTTGCTGGATTTAGCTATTCCTACACTTGCTTCAAACAACATACGAGTTTTTCCTTCGCCTTTTCCTCCAATAATGTATTCTGTCATATACATCTTCCTTTCTAATTACTATTCGTATCTTAATGCCTCAATAGGATCCAGCTTTGCCGCTTTATTTGCGGGAGTATAACCGAAAACAACACCAACCAGCATAGAAAATGCAACGGACCCTATAATCGACAATAGTGACGGACTGGCTGAAAATCCGATTACTTTACTGATAATACTACCGAGTCCTACACCGAATAATATGCCGATAATGCCACCGATAAGACATATAACTACTGACTCTGTAATAAACTGAAGCCTGATAGAATTGTTTGGTGCGCCCAGTGCTTTGCGTGTACCGATTTCCTTTGTTCTTTCTGTGATGGAAACAAGCATAATATTCATAACCCCTATACCACCAACCAGTAAACTGATTGCAGCAATTGCACCGATAGCAATGGAAATCGTACTGATCATTGAAGTTACTGTTGACATTACAGATTCCAGTGATGACGCTTCACAGGTCCAAACATCATTGTTTGTATAAAATGATGCAAAAAAATCACCTGTGGTATTTATGAAGGTCGTAGTATCAGTAGTTTCCGAGGTAATAACCGTTATAGATTCGTAACCATAGTTTGTTCCGCCGATTTTTGTTGAGGTAGCCAATGGCAGATATAAGTCGGTAGTTTGGTTTGAGTCATTATTTTGAGTTGATGTGGTTTCAGATTCATATTGATATACTCCCGCTATAAAAAAAGAATACAAATTATTGTTTATTGCAACCTTTATCTTTTCACCGATGGCATTTTGTGGTGAAACATTCAATGTGTTTTCTACAAAGTAATCCGAAACAACACAAACATTTCTGTTCTCATCCTTATTATTATCAATATACCTTCCGTACATTACATTTAATTCTTCGGCATCCTTATAATCATCATTTGTTCCAATCACATTGAGTGAAACTGTGGTTGATGAGTCCTGTTGGGATGTTACCGAGCCTGTGCCGACTGTATTTGAGAGTTCTATGTATTTCACTTCATCCTTGAATGTGCTTTTATACTCGGCTATCATTTCTTCTGATATTAAGTCCTGTGATTCCGGAGTTTGACGGGCAAATTTCTTTATGTTTACTTTATCGGCAGATTCATCATCACTCGACTTTTGACTAAGCGAAACGGTTATATTCCCGGCTCCCAAGGATGACATGCTGCTGTTTATTGAACTGGAAAGGGAGGAGCCAACTGTACTGATAGCAATAACAGAGCCAATGCCGATAACTATACCCAGCATAGTGAGAATTGCACGCATTTTGTTCATTTTCAGTGACTCCAATGCGAGAAGAATATTATCAAATAGTGCCAATCACTTCGCCCCCAATCTGTTCATTAACAATAACTCCGTCAGCAAGAGTCAAAATTCTGTCACATTCCTGTGCAAGTGCAGGATTATGAGTAATTAAAATTATAGTTGTATTACTTTCTCTGTGAAGCTTATGGAATATGTCCATAACAGTGCGACTGGTTTTTGAGTCTAATGCACCCGTAGGCTCATCGGCTAAAATAATGGATGGATTATTGGACAGTGCTCTTGATATAGATACTCGTTGTTTCTGTCCGCCTGAGAGTTCACTGGGCTTATGCTTCAATCTGTCACTCATCCCCATTTTTGAAAGCAATTCAATAGCTCTTTTGGTCCGTTCCTTTTTAGGAATACCTGCGTACATCATAGGCAGTTCAACATTCTTTAACGCACTTTGACGACCAATTAGATTGAATGTTTGAAAAACAAAGCCCACCTTTTTATTTCTTATTTGCGAAAGCTCATAGTCATCTGCAGAGCTTACATCAATTCCATCCAGAATATAGCTGCCATTTGTTGGTCTGTCCAGTACACCTATTATGTTCATAAGGGTTGTTTTTCCACTTCCGGATTCACCGACTATTGCAACAAATTCTCCCTCGTAAACAGTCAAATCAATTCCATGAAGAACCTCTAATTCGTTTGGCTTTCCTATAAAAAAGCTCTTTGTAAGATTTTTAATTTCTATAATTTTTCTCTTTTTGTTATCCATTGAAGCCTCCTGACGGTTGGGCTGATTTGGAGCCGCTGCTTCCTGTACTGTTTCCGGAAGGCGGTGCGTAGTATTCTCCTCTGGGCATACCGCTTCCACCCATACCTTGCGGACCGCCTGAACCACCAAAAATGGAACTGAATAGTGAAGATGATGAATCTGTGTTTTTCTTGGAACCGTCTTCAATTCCTTGTGTCAAATCCGAAGAGGAACGAATAACATCACCTTCAGACAAATCATTTGATGAAATTTCTATATAGTAATCATTGTTGTCGCCTTTTGTAACATATACCTTTTCAAACTCCATATCGGTACCTTCACCGTCGGTATGTCTATAAACAAAATCACCATTATCATCGCTACCGACTGCATCAATAGGAACCTGGAAAACATTCTCCTTTGAGCTGACAAGCATTTCAACCGAAGCATTCATACCGATCTTAAGGTCTGAGGTTGGAGAATCAACGGTTACCTCTGCATTGAAAGAACCGGAATCACCTGCGACCGGGTCAATCTGGGTCAGTGTACCGTTTAATGTTTCGTTGGATGCATCACTTGTGATATAACAGGACATACCGATACTTGCTTTATTGATATTTGACTCAGCAATAGTAATTGATACAATAAGCTTGTTTAAGTCACTGATTGTAGCAATAGCATTGCTTCCCATTGCCGATGATGCAGATGAGCCTACCGTTGCGTTTAAAGCAGTTACTGTACCGTCCTGTTCAGCTTTAAGATTACAATTTGAAAGCTGATTTTCTAACTCCTCAAGTGTATCGCTTGAACCGGCATTTTCCAGCTGAGTCTTTGCTTGATTATATTGCGATTTTGCTTGTTCAAGTGCGCTTTCAGCCTGCTCCACTGATTGTTTTGCTGTATCATAGGTGCTTTTAGCAGAATTGTATGTTGTTTCAATAGCTGTATAGTTGCAGGAATTTTTAGCGTTTGTAAGAGCTGTTAGCTTTTGACTTAATTTGTACAATGTGTTGTCGCCGTTAGAATATGTAATTGTTGTTCCCGTCAGATTTTTGATTTTTGTAACTACACTGCTGCATATTTCGTCAGCAGTTTGTGTGATTTGAACTGTATTTCCGTTGCTTTCGCCTGCTTGATTAATTTGTCCGGAATTGTTGGAACCGGTAATGCTGCCTTCGGAAATACTATACATTCCGGTATTACAGCCACCGCTATAATTTTGAACGGATGACATATATGATTTTGCTGTGCTAATAAGACTTGAAGCATTAATTTTGCCACTATTAAATTTTGAAACAGCCGAATTATACTTGCTTTGCATTTTTACATAATTTGCACCGGCTTTTTCGTAGTCAGCTAGTGCTGAATCATAAGCGTTTTGATATGACTTTACTGCATTTTTTGCATTATTGTAGTTGATTTTTGCAGAATTATAATTTTCCTCTGCATCCTCAAGACTTGCTTTTGCTGAAGAAAGACTTACTTTTGCTTTGTCATAACTTGCTTTTGCCGAATCATAACTTGATTGTGCCTGGTCTTTGGAGGAGGATAAATTCTTTTTTTCTCTTTCTATTTGGCTTTCTAAGTCCGATGTATCAAGAGTAACTAAAATGTCACCTTCTTTTACTTCATCTCCCACTGCAACAAGAATGCTCTTAATGGAGTAATTCTGGCTTGTTGTTACATTTGATGTTTTTGCACTTTTTACGGTACCGGTTGAAGAAAAACTATTCTCCAAGGTTCCTTTTGAAAGAGTTGTTGTTCTTACAAAAGAATAAGTAGTTGTATTTGATTTACCTTTTCCAACAATTATGCATGTAATTATAATAGCAGCTACTAACACAATTGATACGATAGAAATAAGAATTTTTTTCTTTTTTGTTGAAGTTTTTTTGTTAGACTTTTTTATTTTTTCTTCTGCTATTTCTTGCTTTTTATCATAAATTCCCATATTTATGCCTCCTTTTTCTTAATCGGAAGTACAACACCACATGCTGATGCCGCACTAAACAATACTATTGACAAAACTCCGCTTATGGTTGCAGAAATGTATCCCATATTTGATGAATTACCGGGTCTTTTATTGTTTATATCTTTATTCGGCATTTGAGAAAAATCATTATTGTAGGATTTATTATCCTTTTCTTGCGAATTGCTAAAATCGGAATTTTTGCCATCAGGCGTTTCAAGTGTTGCGCCACTGTTAACATCCGGTGATTCTCCATTCGGCATTTCACCATTTCCAAAATCACTGTTTTTATCAAAATCCGGCATATTCTCATCTGAAAAATCCTGAATGTCATTACCTATTTGCGGCGTCATTATTATGTTTGATACAGGTCTTGCGGCAGCAATGCCGATACTGCATCCTATTATACCGAATATAAGCGCTACGGCCGTTACCTCAAAAATAAGCTGTTTTTTTATTTGTTTGATACTAATTCCATTTGACATCATTTCATCAAATTCCGGCTTTCTTTTTTTACTGTTTTCGCTGTTAATAATTATGAGTAGTGCCGATCCAAGCAGTAGTGCCGCAAAAGCAATAATTATCATAAAGAATCTGTTGTTATTTTGCTTTGAATCTCTACTGATTCTTTGAGTAGATGCAGTACTGTCTTCAGTTGTGCTTATAATTGAATTTACATTTGAAGAAACTGACAAAACTTCAGAATTTTCCGTGCTATTATTTTGCCGGTATCCTGAGCTTTCAGGAGTATTTTTCATATTATATATGCCGATTCCATTGAACATAAATCCACTGATACACACTACTATGCTCATCAATACTACTACCAGTGCCGATAGTATAGTTCTTGTTTTCGCTCTTTTTAATCCCTCAAAAAAATCATTCATAATTCATGCTCCTTTTGTTTTGATACGCTAATACTAAATTAGGTATTTGATATTTTTGTGAGAAAGTAAATTAATTTTTGTAAACAAATTATTAAGGCCCGGTATAACCGAGCCTTAATCTTGTATTATTTATTTGGTATGGTAAAACTGAATTCAACGCCATTTTCTTTATTGACAACATTAACTTGTCCTTCATGCTTTTCAATAATCGTTTTTACGATATATAATCCAAGACCGACGTTGTTTTGACCGTTGCGGGTTCGCGCCTTATCTGATTTGAAAAACGGATCCCATATTTTTTCTATATTTTCATCAGGTATTTTATTGCCCTCATTAAATACAGAAACCACCACGCATTTATTATTCTTTGCCAAATCAAATTTGATTAGCTTACCTTCCTGTGTATGTGACACTGCATTGATAATATAATTATTGATAGCCTGTGAAATATATTTTGCATCTCCATTTACTGTAATGCTTTTTTCAATATTATATACCAGATTATGATTTTCGTAAGCATTTTTGAATTTTTCGGCAATGCTTTCACAAAGAGATGACAAATCAAAGTCAATAAAATTCATTTTCTGCAGTCCGCTTTCAATGGAAGAGATTTCAAGCATACTGACAACCATATCGTTTAGATTTTGCGTTTCTTCAATAATAACATTACAATAGTATTCTTTGTCAACTCCTTCAACATTGTCTTTCAGGTTTTCACAGTATATCTGCAATAATCCTAAAGGCGTTTTCATTTCGTGTGAGACATTGGCAATGAATTGCCTACGCATTAACTCCACTTGATTTTTGTAGTCTATATCCTTTTTTAATTCTTCATTTGCTATCTGTAAATCCTCAATTGATTTTTTTAGGTTTTCAGACATTGAGTTAATACTTCTTGCCAGACTTTCCAGTTCTTTTACGGATACATTTTCGTTTGCAATCTCTGAAAAATCAAGATTTGAAAGATTTTGCGCTACTTTTTCAACAGAAGTAATCGGTTTTGTCAGACTCTTAGAAAAACCAACAGCAAGAAGTATTCCGATAGCTAAAGCAATCAACATGATTATTGAACTGAAACTATTGTATAGTCGGACACTTGTATCTATAGTTTCCATTGGCAGAGTCATTACAACGTAAATATCCTCACTGTTATAATTGAATTTTCCTTTTAAAACTAATTGTTCTGCATCATTTTTTAATTTGATAGTATCCACTGTCGGCGTTTCATTAAAATCATTTTTATTCGTTACAAAATCCTGGTATCTGTCATCACCTTTATTCTCAGGGCGTTTGTCTTGAGGCGGCTGATCTAACAACCATTCATCTTTAGGGACGATAAATTCCTGTCTGCTGGAAAATCCGGTTGTGTATATTATTTCATCATTATAGCTCAAAACTATTTTAATTCCATGCTTGTTTTGTATTTCTTCAGCCAAAACACTTATATCATCTATGTTTCCTGAGTATTCTTTTTGTAATTCATAAAAAGAATTTTCGATAACTTTTGTTTTGGTGTAAGATACCAGGGGTTTTAACAAAGAAAAGTTAAAAACCATTTGTGCCACAATAATTGTTATTATCAACACACTGAAATATCTTATTGTTTTATTCCTAATTGATATTTTCTTTTTCATTATTCAACCTCAAATTGATACCCAACACAATGCACTGTTTTAATATATGGCGCCAAAACGCCAAGCTTAGTTCTTAATTGTTTGATATGGGTATCCACCGTTCTTAATGAGCCTTCATAATCAAAGCCCCAAATATTGTTTAACAATTGTTCTCTTGTGAATGTAATTGATTTATTTATTGCCAGAAAGTATAAAAGGTCATATTCTTTTCGAGTTAATTCAATTTTTTTACCGTGAATAAAAACAAGCCTTTGAGATGAATTGATTTGCAATTCACCGATAACAGTCTGGGTGTTTGTGTTTTTTCCGACTCTTCTCAGTAAGGCATCAATCCTTGCCAACAATATGGAGGGAGAAAAGGGCTTGCTGATATAATCATCAACGCCGCATTTGAAACCTTCTAACTGATCATATTCTTCTGTTCTTGCAGTTAACATAACAATTGGAACAAGAGACTGTGTTTTTCTAATATTCAGTGCTACTTCAAAACCATTCATTTTTGGCATCATTACATCCAATAATACTAAATCAATGGATGTGTTGTTTTCAGCAAATTTATCCAATGCTTCATCACCGTCATAAGCACAAATTACATTGAAGTTTTTAGCAGTTAATAAATCTTTTATTGCTCTGACCATCTTTGCTTCATCATCTGCAATTAATATACATCTTTTATGATTTTGCATAAAAACCACCTAACAAATAAATATAGTACAAATATAAAGGACGAATGTGATGTTTTTGTGAAAATTACTCAGTATTATTGTTTTTTGCTGTGTAGTGTATCATACCGCTGTTTTCTAAATATCATCATACCATAAATATAATTTCTTAACAAGAATTGATATTTATGAATTATGTACCAAAAAACGGTGTATGATATGAATTGACTTCAAAACTACCAATACAGTGGTGCGTCAGTTTTTGTATGCCATGAGGGTTCAAGTCCGATTATATTAAAAAACACCCAAACACAAAAGTGTTTGAGTGTTTTTTGGTGCGGAAGAAGGGACTTGAACCCTCATGAACTTGCATTCACTAGAACCTGAATCTAGCGCGTCTGCCATTCCGCCACTTCCGCCAGTGCTCATATATATTATCACATCCTTTTTGATTTGTCAAAGGGTTTTTGTTCATTTGTAAAAATAATCATATTTAGGCAATTAACGTGTTTGTCAATTAGTAAAATTTCAACTTGTATTTGCCAATAATGTTTGCTATAATATTGTCGCAAATTTATAGGAGAGGAATAGCAGATAAATTCTGTTTAGGTTGAATTATGGGCGGATTTTTTGGCGTAGCATCCCAAGAGGATTGCGTATTTGATCTGTTTTTCGGCGTGGATTACCATTCTCATTTGGGTACACGCAGAGCAGGCCTTGCGGTGTATAGCAAAGATAATGGCTTTGATAAGGCAATACACAATATTGAGAATGCTCCATTTAGAACCAAGTTTACAAAAGAGTCTAACTCAATGCATGGAGAGTTGGGCATCGGCTGTATCAGTGACTTTGAGGCACAGCCAATCTTGGTTAGGTCACATCACGGTACCTTTGCTATCGCAACCGTGGGTAAGATTAATAATAGTGATGAAATTGTGGAAGAGATTATTAAAGGTAAGACCCATTTTTTTGAGATGCAGGGCGGAGATATTAATCAGACCGAGCTTGTAGCGTCAATTATTAACCAAAAAGATAATTTTATCGACGGAATTCGTTATGCTCAGGATATTATCGACGGCTCCATCAGTATGCTGATTCTTACTCCGTTGGGCATATATGCCGCCAGGGACAAGCTGGGTAGAACTCCAATTTCTATAGGCAAAAAAGAGGATGGCTACTGTGCAGCGTTTGAGAGCTTTTCTTATTCCAATCTCGGGTACGAATCTTATAGGGAATTGGGGCCCGGTGAGGTAGTTGTTATGACTGCCGACAGCGTAAAAACTCTGATTCAACCGGGGGACAAAATGCGTATATGCACCTTCCTTTGGGTATATTACGGCTATCCGTCTGCCAGCTACGAGGGAATCAGCGTAGAACAAATGAGGTACAACTGCGGTCGTGCCTTGGCTAGGCGCGACAATGTCAAGCCGGATGTTGTTGCCGGTGTTCCCGATAGCGGTATCGCCCACGCAATAGGGTATTCCAACGAGGCGCATATTCCGTACTCTCGTCCATTCGTAAAGTACACTCCTACTTGGCCACGTTCATTTATGCCAACTAATCAAACAAAGCGTAATTTGATCGCCAAGATGAAGTTGCTTCCTATTCAGGACTTGATAAAGGGTAAGAGTCTGTTGCTTATTGATGACTCCATAGTCCGCGGCACCCAGTTGAGAGAAACTACAGAGTATTTGTTCTCAAGCGGTGCAAAGGAGGTTCATATCAGAACTGCGTGCCCACCGTTGTTTTATGGCTGTAAGTATCTTAATTTCTCCCGTTCTACCTCTGAGATGGAGCTGATAACCAGACGGGTAATTAAGGAACTTGAGGGCTGTGACCCTGATGACGCTACTATCCGGGAATACATAAATCCTGATAGCGAAAAGTATCAGCGTATGGTGGAGGAGATAGGCAAACAGCTTCACTTTACATCCTTGCGTTATCATAGACTGGACGATATGATAGATGCAGTTGGTATTGGCGCCGACAAGCTTTGCACATATTGTTGGGACGGAAAAGAATAATTACAGTTAACAGGTGGCTAAAACCACCTGTTTTTTGCTACATATTGCACAATAATTGTTGGAATATACTACTTATTGTGTTTTAATATGTAGAATATAACCAAAAATTATTGATTTTGTTATAATAATGGATTATCATTATCCCATAATGTGGAAACCCCACAATTTTATATGAAAGGATAGTTAATTATGGCTACAAAAAAGACAGATACTGCTAAGAAGGCAGTAAAGGATGAGGCAAAGAAGACAACTAAGGCAGTAAAGGAAACAGCTGCTAAGACTGAGAAAGCAGTAAAGGAAGAAGCTAAAAATACAACCAAGGCTGTTAAGGAGACTGCAGCAAAGGCTGAGAAGACTGTTAAAGAAGCTGCAAAGAAGGCAGAAAAGAAGGTCGAGAAGGCTGTAGAAAAGGTAGAAAAGAAGGTAGAGAAAAAGGCTGCTGCACCAAAGAAGTCTACCAAGAAGTCTGCACCTGAAGTTTACTTTGAGTTTGCCGGTAAGCAGATTGACCCTGCAAAGGTTGTAGAGGATGTAAAGGCAGCGTATGTTGCAGGTGGCAACAAGGAATCTGCTATCAATTCCGTTAAGGTTTATGTTAAGGCAGAGGATTGCGCAGCTTACTTTGTTATCAACGACAAGGACACAGGCAAGATTGTTCTTTAATATAATGTAAAACATTGGTGACGGATAGCATTTGCTGTCCGTCTTTTTGTTTACAACCAAAGATTTTTGTGCTACAATTTGGATATAAAAGATTCGAGGTGTAGTATGAAAAAGATAGTTTCATTGATAATGAGTATATTGCTGGTTCTGTCCCTGTTTGCCGGATGCTCCAAGACGGAGCAATATACTGTAGAACTTAATGTTAAGGCCGGTGATATTTCTGTTGTATCCTACAATGTTGCCGCCCCTTGGGGAAACCTGAAGCAGGGTACAAGTGCTCAGCGTGTAAAAAGATTTGCAGCCTATATGAACGCCGTAACTCCCGATACAATCGGCACCCAGGAGATAAATCAATATTGGATGGATAAGTTAGAGAAGCTTATGCCTGCCTACGATTCCTACGGTATTCCTCGTGGTGGAGACGAGAACGAAAAAAAGAGCGAGATGAACTCCATCTTTTGGAGAAAGGATAGATTTAGGTGTGTAGATTGCGGTACTTTTTGGCTTTCAGAAACGATTTATGACGAAAGTAAATATGAGGGTGCCGGTTGCAATAGAATTTGTACCTATGTTGTGCTGGAAGAAAAGAATACAAAAAAGCAGTTTGTTCATCTTAACACCCATCTCGACAACGCAAGTGAAGATGCTAGGGAGTTTGGCGTGCAAACTATTATGGATACTGTTGAGCTGATTACTGAGCGTCATCCGGATGCAAAGATTGTGTTGACCGGCGATTTTAACGACGTTGAGAGTTCTAAGCCATACGAGATTGTGGCAGCACAATACAAGGATTGTGCTAAGTCCAATGAGACCAACGCTCAACCAACCTATACCGACTGGGGCAACACAGAGTCAATTATAGACTTTGTATTCACTGATGCTGAGCCTGTTGATTATTTAGTACTCAATATGAATAAGGACGGCTTTGTGTCCGACCATAACGGTGTTTTTGCTATGATTAATTTGTAAAAATGTCTGTTTGACCACAGTTATGAACTGCCCTAAGTTGTGCAGACAGTACAAAAAAAGACCACCTAAGGTAGAATAATTAAATTTTAAGCAACAAACTGATTTCGTTTTTCCAACGGAGTCAGTTTTGTTTTAGTTTGAATACGGTAATTGTTGTAGAAATTGATGTATTCACCTATGAGGAGGCTAGCCTCCTCATAGGTGGCGAGCTTGACTCTGTGGATACATTCTGTTTTTAGTATTGAAAAGAAATTTTCTGCTAAAGCATTGTCATATGGATTTCCTCGTCTTGACATTGACGGCGAAATGCCGTATTCTTTAGTTAGCTTGTAATACTCATGGGATGTGTATTGAAAGCCTTGGTCACTGTGGAGCTGCAACTCTGCAGTGACATTTTCTTTTCTCTTTGCTTCCCTAATTGTATCTAATACAAGTTTGATTGATTGCTCTTTTGCTGTTTTGTATGCAACAATACTGTTATCATACAAATCTCTTATAATTGACAGATAAAGAAATCCTTGTCCTGTTTTGATGTATGATATATCAGTAACCCACTTTTGATT
>JBJEPK010000060.1:0-36452 GCA_051881195.1 Eubacterium sp.
GACATTGACGCTGCTTGCCGGTTGTTCAACGGCTAAGCTACCCTTTACCGGAAGCGACTATACCATACCTGAGATTGACTTGAGCGTTATGCCCGAGGAGTATGCCGGTACCCGTTACGAATATCTGTATAACCTGTCCGTTGTTGATAACTCAAAGGATTATTTGGCACATCCCGACTCCGTTCTGCTGAAGAACGGCAACATTCTCACTATGTTTCCCCAGGGCCACGGCAAGGGTGCAGTGCAGACAAAAATCAGTACGGACGGCGGACTAACTTGGGGCGACGGAGTTAAAAATCCACCGTCAAGCTGGGAAAATTCTCGTGAGACGCCAACTGTTTATCGCCTACAATTTACCGATGGCAAAACAGAGGATAAATTGATTATGATTTCTGCAAATCCTAAGTGGGGCGACGAGCCCACCGACGGAGGATTCAACTGCTCGGTATCCACCGACGAGGGTGAAAGCTGGACGGAGTTCAAAACCTTTTATGATATTAACAGCAACACTCCGGTGATACCCATTGTTGCCATGTCAAGCTTGACCCAACTCAAAGAAAACGGCAAATTTGTTGACAAGTGGATGGGTCTGTTCCACGACGCCGATTTTTATAATTACAAAACAATACTAACCTTTGACAAGGATGGCAACCCCCAATGGAGCGCACCGAAAAAGTATTTTGCTCAATACCGTGAAATAGAGCAAAAATCCAATATGTGCGAGGTTGAGGTTATCCGCAGCCAACAGGGTCAGGGGGACAGATTGTGCCTTATTTCTCGCAGTAACTCAAAGCAGATGAACTCCCTCATTTCCTTCTCCGATGACGAGGGCGAGACCTGGAGTTCTCCCGTGGAGGCGCCGGCAGCTCTTAACGGCGAACGCCACAAGGCGGATTACACTCCAGACGGCAGATTGTTCATAACCTTCCGTTCTATCGAGAGAGGCAGCAAAGCAGAAAGTAATGCAACAAGAGATATTACCGGCGGCTGGGTAAGTGAAGGCTGGATTGCCTGGGTCGGCACATTTGAGGATTTGGAGCAGGGCAATGAGGGACAATACCGAATCAAGCTTGCCCACATATACAAGGACGGCCAAAAGAATCCCCAATACTGTGCTAATCCTGACACCGGATATTGCGGCAATGTTGTACTGTCGGACGGCACTATCGTAACATCAACCTATGGAAAATTTGACCCAAAGGACAAATTGAATATAAAGGGTGAGCTAAGGACATCTATCTGCTCAAAACGTATTAACCTTGCCGATACCGACGCCCTTGTTGAAAACCAAAAGGTCAACACAAAATAGCTATCATTAGGGCGAGATAATACTACTTAATCCGCCTATTCTACGAAACGCAGACAAATTCTACTACCAATGTGTTGAAAAACATATCTCCTTGTTGGAGAATATAGTTACAAACAACAAGGGAGTGTACAATATGGAAACCAAAACTATGGGCAGCTTTATGGCTGCGCTGCGTAAGGCAAACGGCCTAACTCAACAGCAGGTTGCCGACCTGCTGAATGTGTCTAACAAAACCGTCAGCAAATGGGAATGTAACGAGGGATACCCCGAAATTACTATGCTGCCTGCCATTGCCGAGCTATATTCTGTCACAGTGGACGAGCTGCTGCGCGGCCAGCGGATAACCAACGCCGCATGCATAAGCCCTGCAAAAAGTGACGAGAGAATAAAGCACCTAATCCACAAGGCGTCAATAAAGTTTACCAACAGCGCTATAGTATCAATTATCCTGGGAATTGTGGCTGTTATATTAACCTACTCTATGGGCAACATTTTTGTTAATTACAACCTATTATGGATAGGATATATTATCATACTGCTGCTGTGTGGAACATCCCTTGCCGTTGGGTTGGTGGGTATGAACAGCTTTGTAGCAAGACTGGACAATGAAGATATAGTGAACAAAGAATTACTGGGCGAAAAAACGGCTCAGTGCATAAAATATGTATCCGTCACCATATTCCTGGTATGCGTGGCTATACCGGGAATAATCATAAATATCGCAATGGACAATCCGAGCAATATGTTTATATTCCTACCGGTGACGGCATTGGTCGGCGGCGGAATAGCCGGGGGCATAGGCAAGCTGCTGGGCAAAAAATTTCACTGCCCTGTTGCCGAAATCACCGAGGAGCAGAAAAGACTAAAGGAGCGTTTTGTAAAGGGCACCGCCACTATTGTTGCATGTACGATGGTTATTGCTGTGGCAACGCCCTTTGTCAGCGTATTCCTGGATACGCTGTCCCCTAACGCATACTGCTTTGCAGAGGGAGTGGGCTACCAGTACGACACTATGTCCGAAGCAGAAACAGAATACCACAAGGTAAAGGACATTGTGGCAAAGGGCAAGTATTTTTACACAAACCCCTATACCGACTATGACGAAAAAACCGGCACATATACCGTAGGTGGCAATAAGGCTCACTACACCTTTATTCAGGGCAAAAAAGGACTGGAGCTGGAATCCTGGGACGACAATATTACATACGAAGAAAAGACCTTTAATACAGAGGCAGAATACAACAAATTCATTGACGAATGTACATTTGATGATATGAATGTGATATATCAACTAAAGCATGATGTAGTATTTGATGACGAAACGCTGACTGTCTATTACAAAGACAACAATGGATATATCACCCGAGTAATGGATATTTTGCCAATGTTTGCGATAATCGGCTGTACTGTATCGGTGGTGATTATCCCCATTTCTGCCCTGATATATAACAAAAAGTTCAAAGCTTTGGCAGCGGGCAAAAAATAAACAAAAAAGTTCTTGACAAATTTAGTGCTTTAGCGTATTATAGTATTAAATTGAAAAACCTATGATGAAGAGTGAGTACGGTTTTGTACCTCATTTCAGCGAGTCGCAGTCGGTGGAAGTGCGATATGAAGCAAAATACGGAATGGACTTCTGAGGGCAAACAGAAATGATATATTATCAAAGTATGGGCGACGGGGTCAGCACCTCGTAAACAACAGCTTGCGTATGATAGTACGCATTGAGTGGGCGCATAGCGTCAAGCCGGGTGGCACCACAGGTATATTATCCTGTCCCAGCATTGCTGGGGCAGGTTTTGTTTTTTAGGAGAGATAATATATGTTTTTACTAACCAAACGATGGCGTAGCTCATCATAAAACCAAAATCCAAAAAGTCATTACCATAACTACCAAAGGAGAAATTACTATGAAGAAAGACGGAAACATCCCATACAAAATTTATCTGGAAGAAAGTGAAATGCCACAGGCATGGTACAACCTGAGAGCCGATATGAAGAACAAACCGGCTCCCCTGCTAAATCCCGGAACATTGGAGCCCATGGGCTTTGACGATTTGACCCCGGTATTCTGCGAAGATTTGGTAAAGCAGGAATTGGATGACACAACCGCATATTTTGAAATCCCGGAGGAAATCAGGAATTTTTACAAAATGTATCGCCCTGCGCCACTGGTTAGGGCATATTGTCTGGAAGAAAAATTAGGCACACCGGCAAAAATTTACTACAAATTCGAGGGCAACAACACCTCAGGCTCCCACAAGCTGAACTCTGCAATTGCACAAGCATATTATGCAAAAAAGCAGGGACTAAAGGGCGTAACCACTGAGACCGGCGCAGGTCAGTGGGGTACAGCGCTGTCAATGGCTTGCTCCTATTTTGACCTGGATTGCAAGGTATATATGGTAAAATGCTCATACGAGCAAAAGCCATTTAGACGCGAGGTAATGAGAACATACGGCGCATCCGTTACCCCATCTCCATCCATGGACACCCAAATCGGAAAAAAGATTAACGCCGAACATCCGGGAACAACCGGCTCCCTGGGTTGCGCAATATCCGAGGCTGTTGAGGTGGCAACATCCACACCGGGATACAGATATGTATTGGGCTCCGTGCTCAACCAAGTACTGCTGCACCAGTCAATTATCGGTCTGGAAACAAAGGCTGCGCTGGACAAATACAACATCAAGCCGGATATGATTATCGGCTGTGCCGGCGGCGGCTCAAATCTTGGCGGACTGATTGCCCCATTTATGGGCGAAAAACTAAGAGGCGAGGCAGATTACGAGATTATTGCCGTTGAGCCTGCCAGCTGTCCGTCATTTACCAGAGGCAAGTATGCCTATGATTTTTGCGACACGGGAATGGTATGTCCACTGGCAAAAATGAAAACCTTGGGCTCCGACTTTATCCCTGCGCCAAATCACGCAGGCGGTCTGAGATACCACGGTATGAGTTCCACCCTGTCCCAGCTGTACGAGGATGGATATATGAAGGCAGTATCCGTAACACAAACCGACGTGTTTGCTGCTGCCGAGGAATTTGCCAGAGTTGAGGGCATACTCCCTGCACCGGAAAGCTCTCACGCAATCAAGGTTGCTATTGACGAGGCCAAAAAATGCAAGGAAACCGGTGAGGAAAAGACCATTGTATTCGGTCTGACCGGCACAGGCTATTTTGATATGTACGCATACGAAAAGTTCCACGACGGCCAAATGTCAGACTATATCCCTACCGACGAGGAGTTGGAAAAATCATTGGCAAAACTACCCAAGGTGGACAAATAATAACCCAAAATGAAAACCGGCTCAAGGATTTTTATAATCCTTGAGCCTATATTATTTCAGTTGCTTTATCTTATTTTTCTTAACCAAAAATGCGTGGTCGGCATAATCAATCAGTGACCTGTCATTGATTGAGTCGGTATAGAATCGGTCAATGCCGTCTGTGTACAACTCCTTAAATCGCTTGATTTTGTTACTGCGATAACACAGAAATTCTATTTTGCCGGTATCAATATTCACCTGTGAGCACAAAATATTGTCCGTACCCAGCTGTGGAATAAAGCCCTCCAGCATAAACTGTGGAGATGCAGTGATTATAACATCGTCGGGTTGAATCTTGGCCAACATTTCCGGCTTGAGCTTGTGTCGGTGCTGTGCCCAAAATTCCTCCATTGTCTGCTGAAAAATGTCCCTATTATCCGTTATAATGTGACAAATCTTTTCGCCGTCCCGATACACCTTGTCGATACCGGCAAGACCCAGCTTGTACAAAATCAAATCGGCAATAATCATAGGAATATGATTGGCAATGGAGTGGTCCTTCTTCAAACAAAACTTGAACAAATCCAGGCAGGATTCGCCATCGTATATGGTATTATCAAAATCAAATGCGTTCATACTGACACCTCACTACAATGATAGCACATAAGACATAATAACACAACAAAAAAGACGGACAGCCGCAGCCATCCGTCAATATTGCTCATATTGTGGTTAATTAGCCAAGCTCTGAGAAGTACTTGATTGTTCTAACCATCTGTGATGTGTAGCTGTTCTCGTTATCGTACCAAGAAACAACCTGTACCTCATAGAGACCGTTGCCAAGGTCGAGTACCATTGTCTGAGTAGCATCAAACAGTGAGCCGTATCTCATACCAACGATGTCGGAAGATACAATCTCGTCAGTGTTGTAACCAAAGGACTCTGTAGCAGCAGCCTTCATAGCAGCGTTGATGCCGTCAACTGTTACATCGTCACCCTTAACTACAGCAGTAAGGATTGTGGTTGAGCCAGTAGGAGTAGGAACTCTCTGTGCAGAACCGATAAGCTTGCCATTAAGCTCAGGGATAACAAGGCCGATTGCCTTTGCAGCACCTGTTGAGTTAGGTACGATGTTAACAGCAGCAGCTCTGGAACGACGAAGGTCGCCCTTTCTCTGAGGACCGTCAAGAGTCATCTGGTCACCGGTGTAAGCGTGGATTGTGCACATAATACCTGACTGAATCTCAGCGTAATCGTTGAGAGCCTTAGCCATAGGTGCAAGACAGTTAGTTGTGCAAGATGCAGCAGAAATAACTGTGTCATCAGCTGTAAGTGTGTTGTGGTTAACATTGTAAACGATTGTAGGAAGGTCGTTACCTGCAGGAGCAGAAATAACTACCTTGCGAGCGCCTGCCTTAACGTGAGCAGAAGCCTTCTCCTTTGAGCAGTAGAAGCCTGTGCACTCCAGAACTACGTCAACACCAAGCTCGCCCCAAGGAAGCTCGCTGGCGTCTGCCTTAGCATAAATCTTAATTTCCTTGCCGTCAACGATGATAGAATCGTCAGTAGCAGATACTGTATCAGCAAGAGCATACTTGCCCTGTGATGAATCGTACTTGAGAAGATGAGCAAGCATCTTTGGGCTTGTAAGGTCGTTGATAGCAACTACTTCGTAGCCCTCTGCACCGAACATCTGACGGAAAGCAAGACGACCAATACGGCCAAAACCATTAATAGCAACTTTTACCATTGGAAAATACCTCCGAAATTTTTATATGCATTATTTTATTGCAGTATTATTTTATACTCTTCTCTACCAATAATCAAGAAAAATATTACAATTTTTACACTTTACACAAAAACATAATAGTTTGCAACACTATTTTCCCCAATTATCAATAATGGATTGCACTAATTCCGGCTCATTGGTGGTCAAAACATCGGGCATACTCACCAGAACCCGCTTGACCGTCCACTGTGTATCCACCGTCCACACAGAAAGCTTGTAGCCATTCTCGTGGAGAACATCCGCCAGGGTGCGGGAAATATATGCAAAATTGCAGTTCATACCTATGGCACCACTTTTTTCTACAATATCTATCATTTTTTGCTGATAATCGTCGGAAAAAATCTTTATTCTGCTGGGCATATAATTGACATAAAAATCAACATCCGGGCATTGCTCGGTAACCTTGCTCGCCTGAAAAACCTCAATGCCGGTAAGGAACACCTGATTGGCAATACCATACTCCATAATCAAATCGTGAAGCCCGGACAACACCCTAATATCATCCACCACCAGATTGACAGAAATATCGGTATCCTTAATTTTATCAAACACTGAGCTCAGTTCAACGCCGTCGTTGTTAGTAGTAATTATATCATTACCCATAACCACCGTTCCGTTAGGTCTCTGCCTAACATTAAGCTCTATGGACAGGGCGTTGTTGCTAATGCTTGCATCCACAAATTCCATACTGTTTTGGGCGGTGTTGTAGGCACCTGTATGGACGCAAAGAACAAAGCCGTCAACGAAGTGCAGCTTCATCTGGTCATAGGACTTGGTAAAGGCGTAGGTAGTAACACCTGCAACCATACCCAAAGAAATAAGGAATGCCACCACCTGATAAGAAAATCTTTTTGCCCAGGTGCGAGTCATATTACGCTTTAGGAAGGCCTTGAACTTTTCTTTTTTTGATACCTTATTAGGCATAGTATCACCTAAAAATGCAAACGGGAGGAGCAAGCTCCTCCCTTATTGTCAAATTATTTATTACCGGAGTAGTTAGGAGCCTCTTTAGTAATATATACATCATGAGGGTGGCTCTCTACAAGGCCGGCACCTGTGATGCGAATGAATTGTGCGTTGTCACGCAGTTCCTGAATTGTATGACAACCAACATAGCCCATACCGGAACGCAAGCCGCCCATCATCTGATATACAGTGTCTGAGAGAGGTCCCTTGTAAGGTACACGACCCTCAACCCCCTCGGGAACGAACTTTTTGCTGCCCTTTTGGAAGTATCTGTCAGCTGAACCGTGATTCATAGCACCCAGTGAGCCCATACCACGATAAACCTTGAATTGACGACCCTGCCAAATCTCGGTCTCTCCGGGAGATTCCTCACATCCGGCAACCAGGGAGCCCACCATAACAACGGAGCCGCCTGCTGCAAGAGCCTTTACAATTTCGCCGGAATACTTGATACCGCCGTCTGCAATTACCGGAATACCGTACTTGTCGGCACGCTCGGCACTGTCATAAATTGCAGTAATCTGTGGAACACCGATACCTGCAACTACACGAGTAGTACAGATTGAGCCGGGGCCTATACCAATCTTAACAGCGTCAGCACCCGCCTTTATCAAAGCTTCGGTAGCGTCTGCTGTTGCAACATTGCCGGCGATAAGACTAATCTCCGGAAAAGCGTTCTTTACCTTGGTTACATTTTGGATAATATTCTTGGAGTGTCCGTGTGCCGAATCAAGAACAAATGCGTCAACGCCTGCATCGGCAAGTGCCTTTGCTCTGTCAAGAACATCGGCAGTAACACCGAGAGCAGCAGCGCAGAGGAGTCTGTCCTTCTTATCACGGGCAGTATTAGGATACTTAACTGCCTTTTCTATATCCTTGATGGTTACAAGACCGGTAAGCTTGCCGTTGTTGTCAATAAGGGGCAGCTTCTCAACCTTGGAGCGCATAAGGATTTCCTTTGCCTGCTCCAGCGTAGTGCCTGCCATTGCAGTAACAAGCTCTGCCTTTGGTGTCATAACATCCGCAATTCTAACATCAAAGTCAGTCATAAAACGCAGGTCACGGTTGGTAAGGATACCCACGAGAGTACCGTCCTCCTCACAAATAGGCACACCGCTAATCTTGTACTTTCCCATAAGTGCGTCGGCATCCCTTACGGAATGCTGTGGTGAGAGGAAAAACGGGTTTGTAATAACACCGTTCTCGCTGCGCTTAACCTTATCGACCTCGGTAGCCTGCTCCTCGATAGTCATATTCTTGTGGATAACTCCGATACCACCCTCTCTGGCAATAGCGATTGCCATACGGGATTCGGTAACAGTATCCATAGCCGCTGTCATCAAAGGAATGTTCAGCGAAATGTCCTTTGTCAGCTTTGTCCGGAGGTTGACGCCGTCAGGTGTAACATCGGATTCTGCGGGAATCAGCAGTACATCATCAAATGTCAAGCCCTCTTTTACGAATTTATGGTTGTAATCTGTCATATCGAGCCTCCTAAACTTTGTATTTGCAAAAATATTTTTACTATAATACCACTTTAATACTTCAATATCAAGAGTTAATTTGTTCTTATTGATTTTTTACTGCTCCAGGAAGAATAGTAGTAATATTTCTTGTCGCCTGAGGTACGAATCTTGTAGGCGCGAACTCTAACATAATATCGCTTGCCACGGGTTAAATTCTTAATTTGCTTTGAGGTATAGGAGGAGCCAACCTTTACTGAACGGGCGTTGTGCATATCGCTGTAACGACTGTACTGTATCTGGTAGCCTGAGCAGGTAGTCCTGCTCCACTTAGCCGTGATACTGCCCTTGCCTGCCGACAGACTTTTCAGTGTAACTGCCTTTGGCTTTGTTGCTGTACTGAGAGTAGGATAACCGGCAGAATAGTGCCCGGTCCTGTAAATATTGTAGTAAGCTCTGACCCTGAACTTGTACACCTTTGCCGGGGACAAAGAACTGACGGTGCAAGAGGTGGAGGTTGTGGACTTTACCTGTTGCCAAGAGGAGCCGTTATACCTATCCACTATATATGATGTAGCGCCGGGCATACTATCCCACTTCACAGACAGGGAAGTAGCAGTGATACTGCCGCTGTTAACCTTAAAATCGGAAACCCTTCCGGGATTAATAACAAAAGTTCGGCGGGCATAAGTGCCTGCATAGTCACCACGGCCGTTGATATTAACTATGCCGATACCCGACCTTGAGCTGTTGTAATACTGCACAACATAATCTCTGTCCTGTACCAATCTCCTGCCATTGTCAGTAACAGTTACCCCCGGCTTAAGGGCCGAGCCGGTGTATGTTTTTGTCTTATAAGCCAGGTCAACAGTGCATAGCGAAAGCTGATTCTCTCCATCATTACTATAATCATCCACAGCTATTTTGCTGCCGTATTTGTCATAAAAATACTGGGTGTTGTAGCTACTCTCCAAGGTGTGCTCACGATTGCCTGTATCCTCTGCACGCAGTCGGTCGTAATCCACCAAAAAGAAATCATAGCCATCATATTCATCATCCCAAGTACAATCAACATAGTAGTACTTGCCGTCCAGTTGGACAATATTCCAGGCATGGCAGCCCTCGTCCGGGTCGGAGGATACAAAACGGCATTTGTATCCCAATTCCTTGCAGATGCGATAAAAGGCCTCGGCATAACCCTGGCACACGCAGGAGCCCTTTACCAATGCACCGTAGGCAGAAAATGCGTAGTTAAAATCAAACAAAAGGCTATTGCTTCCCAGCATTGCAGTGGTGTTGTAAGTGGCCTTGTCACAAATAAAATCATGCACCCTCTTGATAATCCGGTAATCGGTCATCTTGGATGTATCAATAGTTTTCTTAAAAGAATTAATTACGGCGTCAACCTCTTTTTCCTGCTGAGCAGTGGTATAATACTTTAGCCTTAGGTCAACGGCATAGTAATACTTACCGTTCTTATATACATCATCATAATCAATACCATACTGACGCAGCAGCCACAAAGCATAGTCACCGTCAACGCTGTCAACGGACAGCTCATCACTGCAAGCGCTGTAAATCACCTGTCCCATAGCATCCAACAGTTGTGTACCGGAAAGGCGCTTGGCGGATAGATAATTCACCTTTACGCTATCCTTATGCTGAGCCAATGCCTTGCGAACAACATTGTACAACTGCTTGCCGTTTGTATAATAGGTGGTGGAGTTGTACACAGATTTTGCAGAATCGGAGGTAACGGACGCACCCAATCTGGGCATATCCCCGCCAATACTACTGCCCAATCGTGGCATATATGCTGTAAGACCGGCATCAACCTGTGCCGCAAACCCGGTAATTGGCATAGTAAACACAGTCACAGCTGTAATGATACTCATAATAAGTGCCAAAAATCGTCTCATGCTCTACCTCCCTATTATTGAATATACTACATATATAATATCACATATCCATTCTATATTCAAACAAATTTGTACCCACTCCCACAAAAATAAAAAATGCCAACAAAAACCAAAAATTTTAATTTAACTATTGACATAACCAAAAAATAGGTGTATAGTGTCAATAACATACAACCTACTGACTAGGTAGGTTAATGTTAGGAGGTAATGATATGACAAAAATACTTTTGTTAATAATCACCCATGACCAAAAAAATGACCGAATGCTTTGTCGATGTTGCAAATAAATTACAAACAGCGTATAATTTTAATTTAGAAAGGACAAAGCATTATGAAAAATAATAAATACCATTTTGAAACCCTACAGCTGCATGTAGGACAGGAAAATCCCGACCCGGCTACTGACGCAAGAGCAGTACCGATTTACCAAACAACATCCTATGTGTTCCGTAACAGCGACCACGCCCAGGCTCGCTTTAACCTAAGTGATGCCGGTAATATTTACGGCAGACTGACAAACTCAACCCAGGATGTGCTGGAGCAGAGAATCGCAGCACTGGAGGGTGGTGTGGCTGCACTGGCCACAGCATCCGGAGCAGCGGCACTGGCATACACCTTCCAAGCCTTGGCTACGGCAGGCGACCACATTGTAGCAGCCGAGACAATATACGGCGGCACATACAATTATCTGGCACACACATTTCCACTGTCGGGAGTTACCACAACATTTGTTGACCCGGACGACCTTAGCAATTTTGAAAAAGCAATACAGCCAAACACAAAGGCAATATTCTTTGAGACCCTGGGCAACCCTAATTCTAACCTGGTAGATATTGAAGCACTGGCAAAGATTGCCCACAGCCACAATATTCCACTGGTGGTAGATTCCACATTTGCCACCCCGTATCTGTTGCGACCAATCGAGTATGGTGCGGATATTGTTGTACATTCTGCCACAAAATTCATCGGTGGTCACGGCACCACGCTGGGTGGTGTAATAATTGACGGCGGCACATTTGATTGGAAGGCAAGCGGCAAATTCGGCAACATAGCCGACTCCAACCCAAGCTACCACGGCGTCAGCTTTGTGGACGCTGCAGGACCTGCTGCGTTTGTCACATATATCAGGGCAATATTGCTGCGTGACACCGGCGCAACCATCAGCCCGTTCAACGCATTCCTGCTGCTCCAAGGACTGGAGACTCTGTCCCTGCGAGTAGAAAGACATGTAGAGAATACAAAAAAGGTGCTTGAATTCCTGAATAATCATCCAAAGGTAAAAAAGGTAAATCACCCCAGCCTTGATGACAGATACAAGGACTTGTACAATAAGTACTTCCCCAACGGAGCAGGCTCGATATTTACTTTTGAAATCAAGGGCGGAGAGGCAGAGGCAAAAAAATTCATTGACCGTCTGGATATATTCTCCATCCTTGCTAATGTGGCTGATGTAAAATCACTGGTTATTCATCCGGCAACAACAACTCACTCCCAGCTTAGCGCCGAGGAGTTGGCAAAACAAAACATCAAGCCCAACACAATCAGATTATCAATAGGCACAGAACATATCGACGACATTCTCAGCGACCTGGAGCAGGCCTTTGAGGTAATATAGGAGGACATTATGGCACTATACAAATCAGCGCTGGAGCTGGTGGGCAAAACCCCACTGGTACAGGCGAGTAATTTCAGCAAGGCTAACGGACTGGACACCGATATTCTGGTAAAGGTAGAATACTTCAATCCGGCAGGCTCCGTAAAGGACAGAATAGCAAAGGCTATCATAGAGGACGCCGAAGCAAAGGGCATACTCACAAAGGACTCGGTAATCATTGAGCCCACCAGCGGCAATACCGGTATCGGTCTGGCAAGCGTAGCAGCCAGCAAAGGATACAGAATTATCATTGTTATGCCGGAAACCATGAGCGTTGAGCGCAGAATGTTAATGAAGGCATACGGCGCCGAATTGGTGCTTACCGAGGGTGCAAAGGGTATGAAGGGAGCCATTGCAAAGGCTGAAGAGCTGGCAAGGGAAACACCTAGCTCTTTTATTCCCGGTCAGTTCACCAACCCGGTTAACCCACAAACTCACCTACATACCACAGGACCGGAAATTTGGGAGGATACCGAAGGCAAGGTTGACATTTTTGTGGCAGGTGTCGGTACAGGCGGCACGCTGTCCGGTGTTGGCGCATACCTAAAGTCCAAAAATCCGGATGTAAAAATTGTTGCAGTAGAGCCAAGTGCATCACCGGTGCTGGCTAAGGGTACTGCAGGACCACACAAAATTCAGGGTATCGGTGCAGGCTTTGTGCCGGACACACTGAACACGGATATATATGACGAGATTATCGGCGTGGAGGCTGAGGACGCATTTGCATCCTCCAGACAATTCGGCAGCACCGAAGGTATGCTGGTAGGTATATCCAGCGGCGCAGCGCTATGGGCAGCCAAGGAACTGGCACAACGGCCGGAAAACAAAGGCAAAACCATTGTTGCCCTGTTGCCGGACACCGGAGACAGATACCTGTCCACTGACTTATACAAAGCAGAATAAAAATTTTTTGGGGGGCTGAAACAGCCCCCCGCTTTTTCTATTTCTTCATCAACTGATATATGGTGATATTGTCAAAATAATTGTTAATCAAGTCGTTGAACTCCGTCCACATAGCTATAGTACGGCATTGGTGGACATGGTCACAAGGGTCGGCGCCCTCCTTTAGGCAAGCAACGGGAGCAAGGTCATCCTCGGTGAGCCTAAGCACTTGGCCCACAGTACACTCCCTTGGGTCGCACTTAAGTCTGTATCCACCGCCCTTGCCGTGAATACCCTCTACCAAATTCCCCTTAACCAGCAAGGGAAGAATGCGCTCAAGATACTTTAGCGACACGCCCTGTCGCTGTGCAACCTGCTTCATGGGGATGTAATTCCCATCGCTGTTTTCTGCCAAATCAATCATAACTCGCAGTGCATATCTGCCTCGTGTGGAAATCATAATGCCACCCCCCTCAACACCCTTTTATTATACCATAAAACCTACATATAATCAAGAAAAATGCACCCCGTTAGGAGTGCATTCTTTACTTATTATTTCATTACAGTACTCTAACCTTAATTACGCCGTCTATTGCCTCAATGTCATGAGTAACATCATCGGATACAGCGCTGTCGCAATCAATGATTGAGTATGCAATTTCGCCACGATTCTTGTCCTCAAAGCCGGCAATGTTAATGCCGTCACGACTAATAGTATCGGTAATTGTGGCAATCATATTAGGCTGATTCTTGTGGATAACGGTGATACGAGCAACGCCGGTTCTTGCCATGGATACGGATGGCATATTTACGCTGTTTTTGATAACGCCGTTCTCCAGGAAGTCGATAAGCTCCTGAGCGCCCATTGCGGCACAGTTTTCCTCACTCTCGGGAGTGGATGCGCCAAGGTGCGGAATAGCGATAACACCGTCAACACCAATAAGACCTGCGTCGGGGAAATCGGTAACATAGCAAGCCATCTTGCCCTCATCCAAAGCCTCGATAACAGCGGAGCTGTCAGCCAAGTCGCCACGGGCAAAATTCATAATACGCACAGTATCCTTCATTGTGGCAATGGTGTCGCGGTTAATCATATAACGGGTTGCGTCGGTAAGGGGAACATGAACGGTGATATAGTCTGCAACCGGAAAAATCTCCTCCAGATTGTTATTGACAGTAATGCCGTGCTTGAGAGTGATGTCCTCCGGCAGATACGGGTCGTAGCCGATAACTGTCATACCAAGGTCAACGGCAGCCTCTGCCACCAGTCTGCCGATAGCACCAAGGCCGATAACAGCCAGGGTCTTGCCCTTTATCTCCGGACCGGCAAAGGCGGACTTGCCCTTTTCTACTGTCTTGCCCACATTGTCGCCCTGGTCCTTGATGGTCTTGCACCAGTCAATAGCCTTTGTTACCTTACGGGATGACAATAACAGGCCAAGGATAACCAGCTCCTTAACTGCATTGGCATTAGCACCGGGAGTGTTGAATACCACAATTCCCTTTTCGGCACAATCTGCAACGGGAATATTGTTTGTGCCGGCGCCGGCTCTGGCGATAGCCAGCAGGGACTGTGGCATATCCATATCGTGCATGGATGCAGAGCGCACCATAATTGCATCGGGATTCTCTACATCGTCACCGTAGTTAAACTTGGTTGTGTCAAACTTGGAAAGTCCCACGTTAGAAATCTTGTTGAGTAACTTGATATTGTACATTACGCATTCTCCTCTTCAAACTTAGCCATAAACTCTACCAGCTTTTGTACGCCCTCGATTGGCATAGCGTTGTAGATTGATGCACGCATTCCGCCAACGGTTCTGTGACCCTTAAGGTTAACAAAGCCTGCCTCGGTAGCCTCCTTGATGAACTTTGCGTTAAGCTCGTCGCTATCGGTTACAAACGGAACATTCATAAGAGAACGGTCCTCCGGCACTACAGTACCCTTGAACATCTTGCTGTTGTCAAGGAAGTTGTAAAGAATAGCAGCCTTCTTTTCGTTATGAGCCTTCATAGCAGCCAGGTCGCCAAACTCCTCCTTAATCCAATCCAGCACCAGCTTGCAGATATAAATTGTCCAGCATGGCGGTGTGTTGTAAAGGGAATCAGCATCGGCCTGTACCTTGTAGTTCATCATAACAGGAGTAATGTCACGGGCGTTGCCCAGCAAATCCTCGCGAATGATAGCGACCACAAGACCTGCGGGAGCAACATTCTTTTGGGCGCCGAAATATACAACACCGAACTTGCTGATGTCCAGCGGCTCGGACAGAGCGCAGGAGGATACATCGGCGATAAGTACCTTGTCGCCCACAGGCGGCAGCTCCTTATATACAGTACCGTAGATAGTATTGTTCATACAGATATATACATAATCGGCGTCCTCGCGAAAATCAGACGGCTTTGTCTTTGGTATGTAGCTAAAGGTCTTGTCGGCTGAAGATGCAGCAGCAACAACGTCACCGTACTTTTGTGCCTCCTGATAAGCCTTCTTTGCCCACTGACCGGTGATAATGTAATCAGCCTTACCGCTTCCGTTCATAAAATTGAGTGGGATGGCAGAAAACTGCGCTGACGCACCGCCCTGGAGAAACAGTACCTTGTAGTTATCCGGAATCTGATACAATTCACGCATAAGAGCCTCTGCCTCTTTGATAATATCATCAAACCACTTTGAACGGTGGCTCATCTCCATAACGGACTGGCCTGAACCCTTGTAATCCATTATCTCGGCAGCTGCCTTTTGCAGTACGCTCTCCGGCAGGGTTGATGGGCCTGCACTAAAGTTGTAAACTCTTGACATAATATATACCTCTCTTCAAAATTAGCATACTAATAGTATGCCGTGTTTAATTTGCATAGTATCTATTATATAGATATTCAATATTTTGTCAATGTCATATCCGGAACTTTGTGTATTTTGACAATTGATTGTGAATTTTTTGTCAATATCTCGCAAAAATACACCCTCGCACAGACTGTACGAGGGATAAATACACATCCGTTTTTGTACATATTTACTAGATAAGCACTGGTAAAACCGAATTTACTGACCCATATTCAATGCATTCTGCATAGAAAATGCCTTCTTTTTCTTTGGCTTATAGGCAGGTGGGTTAGCCAGTCTCTTGGTGAACTTATTCTTTTTGCCGGTGAGCTTGTTAATTTCGTGGACAGGGCCTGACATATACTCGGTCATAAACTCATCGGCAACAGCCATCATGCCCGGGTCATTTTTCATCTCGCCAAGAATGGTAACTCCTATGATGTCCTGAACCTCGTTTGTACCGTCCTCATAGACCTCGCCCAGCATCTTGAACAATCTCTTCTGCTCGGCTTTTGTGCCGTTTTGGATAATATCCAGAACCTTTGGTGTGCCATGCTCAATAAAAAAGGTCTCCGGCATAAACTCGCCGTAGTCGGCAATATTCTGCTTTATAGCATCCTTGAATTCGGGATACAAAGCGCCGAATCTATTGGCAAGAGAGTCGGTGTCATAGCTTATTACGCCATTCTTAGCCTTAGTTCTGGACACTGCCTTTGGCATCTTAATCTTGTCAATATCCACTTTTTTCTTTGTCTTGTATAGGCGCTCCAGCTCGTCCATAATCTCATTACTCATGGACTTAATATCCCGGTCATCAACCACATTAAGGTCGAATAGTGTACGAGAAATAGTATTGAATTGAGTATCGTCACCGTCGTCACTGTATGCGCACTCAAGCTGCATAATATCATTTTCGTGAACCAGACGATACACACCCTTGTCGCCCTTAAAGGTAACACCGGTGTCACCAACCTGACCTTTGCCAAAGCCAAGCTCGGCATTTGCGTCACTCAAGTTCTTCTCAATAATCTTTAACGCTTCCTTAATATCCATATCCAAAAAGTCCTTTCAACCGTCCTTATATATCCGGGGGAATCCTCATCATTATAAGCCAAAAACCACTCCACCGTAATCCAAATCCCGGAGCACAGGGCTATCCCCACAATACATATACTCCATTTTATCATAATGCAGAGCTAATATCAACCAAAAATTTTGGTGCATTAGATATTGATATTGATAATAAATTGTGATATTATATTCTGTAACATTTGATAAGATATAGTAATATATAGATTATTTACAGAAGAGGGCTGATTATTGATGGAAAAGAAGAGACTGGCAATTATTTTTGGCGGCGCGTCATCCGAGCACGATGTTAGCTGCGTGTCTGCATACAGCATCCTGAACAATATCAACAAGGATAAGTATGACATTATCATCCTGGGTATCGCCAAAGACGGCCAATGGTATCTGTATAATGACGACATCAATATGCTCAACGACCACACCTGGACCCAAAGCAACAGCCTAAAAAAAGCATATATCGCTCCCGACCCTGCTATCGGAGGCATTGTGGTTGAGGACGGCAGGGTCATTAAGCTTGATGTGGTGTTCCCCGTCCTGCATGGCAAAAACGGAGAGGACGGCACAATCCAGGGTCTGCTGCAATTGGCGCAAATCCCCTATGTGGGCTGTGACGCCACATCATCGGGCGCATGTATGGACAAATCCATCACCAATGCCGTGGCTGACGCATTCGGCATAGACCAGGCAGGCTGGTGCGCCTTCACCGACTATGAGTACCACAAGGATACCGACGCCTGCATCAAGCTGGCAGAAGAAAAGCTGGGCTACCCAATTTTTGTAAAGCCTGCCAATGCAGGCTCCAGCGTAGGCATATCCAAGGCTCACAACCGGCAGGAGCTGCAGCAAGGAATGGAAATCGCATTCAAGGAAGACCGAAAAGCTGTGCTTGAGGAATTTATCGACGGCTTTGAGGTTGAGTGCGCTGTAATGGGCAATGACCAACCCGTTGCCACCGATGTTGGCCAAATTCTTGCAGCAGCGGAATTTTACGACTTTGACGCAAAATACAACAACCCCCAATCACAGACCTGCATCCCTGCACATATCAGCGAGGAAAAGCGTCAGCAGGTACGCCAAGCCGCAATCAGAGCATATAAGGCACTGGGCTGTCAGGGGATGAGCCGTTGCGACTTCTTTGTTACCAAAGAGGACGAAAGAATCCTCCTTAACGAAATCAACACAATCCCCGGCCAGACCCCAATCAGTATGTATCCAAAGCTGTTTGAGGCTGCCGGAGTACCGTATCCGGAGCTGATTGACAGAGTAATTGACTATGCTCTGGAGCGTGGCGGAATAATATAACACAAGGGACAGATATGACAAAAGATGTACTAATCACCATTGTAGGCAAACAAAAATATGACGCCGACAATGATAAGATAGAAATGACCACAGTGGGCACTATAGAAGAAGACGACCGCTGCTACATAATCAAATATAACGAGGAACAGGAGCCACCTCGCAACCCCATCAAGGCAACCCTCACAATCCAAAAGGACGCTAATACCGTACAGATGGCAAAGTCGGGCGCATATAGCTCACTGCTGATTATCGAACGCTCCAAGCGTAATCTATGTAACTACGGCACAGAGTTCGGCGACATTCTGATGGGAATCTACGGCAGAGAAATAGATGTGGATTGCCGTGACAACGAGGGCAAAATCCTATTCAGCTACGATATAGATATAAACGGGGCACTCACATCACAAAATGAAGTAACTGTATCCTACAAAATCAACCAGTAAACGGAGAATAATATGTCACTTATAGTAAAACAAACAGAAGAAATACTCAAATCAAAAATTATTAACGCCATTGCTGTGGCTACTGCGTCGGGTGAACTGCCGGAGGCAGAGATGCCGGCATTCATTATCGAAAGGCCCGCTGACAAAAAGAACGGAGACTTTTCCTCCAACATTGCTATGGCAGGCGCACGGGCATATCACAAAGCGCCCAAAATGATTGCAGAAGCAATTGTATCCAATCTTGATTTTGAGGGCACACTTATAGATAGAGCAGAAATTGCGGGTCCCGGATTTATCAACTTTTATCTGTCTGACAGGTATTACAGCGAGATAGTAAAGGACGCTGTCACCAAGGGCGACGATTACGGCAAATCCGATTACGGCAGGGGCAAAAGGATGCTGGTAGAATTTGTATCAGCTAACCCTACAGGCCCAATGCACATCGGCAACGCAAGAGGCGGTGCAATCGGTGATTGCCTGGCTTCTGTATTGGAAGCTGCCGGATATGAGGTATGGCGTGAATTCTATGTCAACGATGCCGGCAACCAAATCGAAAAATTTGCAACCTCACTGGAGGTTAGATACCTGCAGGAATGCGGTAAGGATGCAGAGATGCCGGAGGACGCATACCATGGCGCCGACATTATCGAGCACGCAAAGTCATTTTATGCCGAGAACGGTGACAAGTACGCCGATACAGATAGCAAGGAGCGTAGGGACGCACTGGTGGCTTTTGCTCTGCCAAAGAACATTGAGGGCCTTGAGCGTGACCTAAAAAAATACAGAATCACCTACGACAACTGGTTCAAGGAGTCAACTCTCCACAACGACGGCTCGGTACGGTGGATTATCGACACCCTAAAAGAAAAGGGAGTAACCTATGAGCAGGAAGGCGCACTATGGTTCAAGGCGAGTGAATTCGGAAACGACAAGGACATCGTGCTGATTCGTGCCAATGGTTTGCCAACCTACATTGTGCCTGATATTGCATACCATTACAACAAGCTGGTAACTCGCGGATATGACAAGGCAATCGACGTGCTGGGCGCCGACCACCACGGCTACATCCCTCGTATGAAGGCGGCGTTGACAGCGCTGGATATTGACGCCGACAGGCTTGACCCGGTAATTATGCAGATGGTAAGACTGGTGCGTGACGGCGAAACCATCAAGCTGTCCAAGCGTAGCGGCAAGGCTATCACCCTCAACACACTTTTGGAAGAAGTGCCAATCGACGCTGCAAGGTTTTTCTTTAATCTTCGGGAGCCTAACAGCCATTTCGACTTTGACCTGGAGTTGGCAGCTAAGCAGAGTAACGAAAATCCCGTGTACTACGTACAATATGCTCACGCAAGAATCTGCTCCATCCTACGCAAGGCTCAGGAGCAGGGTGTAGAGATGCGTACTCCAACAATGGAGGAGCTGGACAGACTTTCATCTCCGGAGGAGAGAGATCTAATAAGCCATCTGGCAAGCCTTACTGACGAAATTATATCTGCTGCAAAACAGTATGACCCTGCAAAGATTACTCACTATGTTATCGACCTGGCTACTCTGTTCCACAAATTCT
Organism: Eubacterium sp.; assembly: GCA_051881195.1. Classification (GTDB taxonomy): domain Bacteria; phylum Bacillota; class Clostridia; order Oscillospirales; family Acutalibacteraceae; genus Eubacterium_R. The sequence goes on from JBJEPK010000060.1 coordinate 20,483, forward strand.
ACAACGCACAGAGAGTAGTAATTGATGACATAGGATTGATGCAGGCCAGACTGTATCTATGCACAGCAGTAAAGAGCACCATCAAAAGCATACTGACTATGCTCAAAATTGATACACCGGACTCAATGTAACCCACACAAGGACAGGAGATTTCTGCCAATGAATTTAACTGCAAGTGCACTACGTAAAATCGGCAAGATTTTGATAAAATATGTGTACAAAGACCCAAAAAAGAATATTCCCAAGCTGCTGAAGGTAGCCAAAAGGGCAGTTGGCAGCCAATTCCCTACCGACTGGGATGCGCTGGAGGATGTGGTTCATAATGAGAACAACATCTGGCACGATTATTTGTTCAACGCGCTGGAAAATATCGACCGTGAACTGGCAACAAAAATGATACTGACCTTTGCCATCGACGTTGGACTCTATGGTACAAAAACAATCCGTGCCAACCGTGACAAACTAAAATGCAACATCCCTTGGATTATCCTGTTTGACCCAACATCGGCCTGCAACCTAAAGTGTAAGGGATGCTGGGCATCCGAATACGGCCACACATCAAATCTGACTCTGGACGAGATGCGAAAGATAGTAACCGAGGCCAATGAGCTGGGCACAAAATTCTTTATGCTAACCGGCGGCGAGCCCCTGGTACGCAAAAAGGACGTACTGACCCTGTGCAGGGAACACAGAGATTGCCTGTTCCTAATTTACACAAACGGCACACTGATTGATGACCAATTTTGTGAAGATATAAAGGAGGCCGGCAACATCGCTCTGGCTCTGTCCATCGAGGGCACGGAGGAGACCACGGACCTGCGCCGTGGCGACGGCGTATATCGTCAGGTAAAGGACGCTATGGCTCTGTTACGCAAGCACAAGTGCATCTTCGGTGCTTCGGTATGCTACACCAGTGCAAACTGTGAAGCTGTAGTATCCGACGAATTCTACGATATGCTGATAAATGAGGGCGCAATGTACGCTTTATACTTCCACTACATGCCCATAGGCTCCGACTCCGACACAGACCTGCTTCTGTCGCCGGAACAGAGGGAGCATGTATATCGCAGAATCAGAGGCAACCGCAACAAAAATACCGGCAAGCCCATATTCGTAATGGACTTCCAAAACGACGGCGAATTTGTTGGCGGTTGTATTGCAGGTGGCCGCAACTACTTCCACATAAACAGCGAGGGTGACGCAGAGCCATGCGTATTCATTCACTACAGCGACTCCAATATCAGAGACAAAAGCATACTGGAATGTCTTAGGTCGCCGCTGTTCTACCATTACTACAAGGGACAGCCGTTCAATGACAACATGCTTCGTCCCTGTCCAATGCTGGAAAATCCGGAAAAGCTGCGCCAAATCATAAACGAAACCGGCGCAAAATCCACCAATCTCACCAATGAAGAAACTGCCGAGCAATTATGCTCCAAATGTGATGCCTACGCAGCAGCATGGGCACCAAAGGCAAAGGCAATCTGGGAGGAGCAGGCTAGATTCAAGCCATATACCCAGTACTACCGTGATACTGAGGAAGCAAAAAAAGAAAACAAATAATATTAAGAGTAGGCGTTCGCCTACTCTTATTTTTATACATAAAAATGCCATATCAAGGGTGTCCTCGATATGGCATTTATTTAACCTATTACACGACGAATAATCGCCCTAGGGATACGAGTAAATCGTCTGGTCTTGCGATTGACCTGACGGAGTCGCTGCTTTGCGGACTTTGCTATGGGCGAAAGCCGTGCCATAACTCCTGCAACTGCAAAATACTTCTTAAAGTGTGCGTAGGCTCTTGGGTCATCCTTGTCTGCCACAAAATGAATATCGGCTGTATCCAAAATATCATTGAGGACGGAGCGTGACATCCTGCCGCCGGCGTACTCCTCAATCAGCACCTTTTCGCTAACAAAGGTCTTGTCAGTTTGCTCCACGGCAGTGGTCATATCCAAGGGCTTACCCAGGAGCATATAATCTGCGAACATACCCGGCAGGTTTACGCCGCTCTTAGTAAAGGCGTAGCCCGAGGCGCCGAACCTCATATTGAGTTCAACAAAATAGATTGTGCCGTCAACAGCCTCAACCAAATCCACATCAAACAGACCCTCATATCCCAGGCTGCCCACAAATGCGACTATATCATCAATAAGCTTTTGGTTAACAGAGGTCGGCAGAGTTCTGCCCATAACAGCAACACCTCTGTGCTCCAGCTCGCCGCCTTTCTCTGCCACAAAGTAGCCGGGACCGATGGCGCCGTCCTTTGTGCTGACACCCAGGATTGAGTATTCCTTCTCGATTACTACATAGTCCTCTGCCAGCATTTCCACATTCTTGCGACGGGACGCCTTTTTGAGAGCATTAATCAACTCTCGCCGGGAATTGCAACGCCTCATTTGGCTCTTTGAACTGTTTTTGCTTACATTAGGCTTAATAAAGCAAGGGTAATGAATACTGTCGGGAATATTATCCACCACGCCGCTATTGGCTGATACTACACAGCTGTTCAGCACAGGCAATCCTGCCTCGCGAGCCAACTGCTTTTGGGTCTCTTTTTCCATCAGCCTGCACAGCTCACCCTCGGTATCATTAACATTGGGGATAATGTAATAATTCTTGAGTAAGTCGTAATTATCGTCTGCAATATATCCCACCAAGTCGTCCACCGGAATGAGCAACATCTTGCGCTGTGGGTCCGCCAGTTCTATCAGCTTTTGGACAATTACATCGCTGTCACGATTGGATATACACTCATAGTACGCCTTAATATACTTGCTGTAGGCGTCCGCCTTGATGCCTCGCCTCAGCCAATTGTTCCACTTAGGCTTAACCTGATATATGCGCAGAACCTCAACATCATAACCTGCCTCACCCAAGGAGCGAGCCATGGTCAGATTTGAACAATAATTTCTGCCTGCCAGCAATACTCTGGGCTTGTCCGACTGAGAACGGTCGGCATTGTTGCCCACGGTCTGGGGGAATTTGTGGCGCTTGGCTCTTTCTTTTTCTTTCCGGAGTAATTTGGCTCTGTTGCCCTCCTCTTTTTTTGCCAGTCGTTGATTATCCCTGATAACCTCATCTGCAGTGGCATAATGCTTTTTGAAATGGTCGTAGGCCTGCGGGTCGTCATCATCCATAATAAAGTGAATGTCCGCCTCCGCAAACAGCTTGTCCATCTCTGCCTTGGTAATTCGCTGACCTGCATATTCGTCAATCAGCACCTTTTCGCTGACAAAGGTCTTGCCGGTGTCGACAACCTTGGTTGACATATCCAGGGGCTTACCCAGGAGCATATAATCTGCGAACATACCCGGCAGATTAACCCCACTCTTGGTAAAGGCGTATCCCGATGCGCCGAACCTCATATTCAGCTCCACAAAATACATTTTGCCGTCGGTGGTTTTTATCAAATCCACATCGAACAAGCCGTCAAAACCAAGGGTGGAGATAAAGCGAACAATATCGTCAATCAACTGTTGGTTGTCGTCGGTTGGCAGAGTTCTGCCCATAACGGCAACGCCTCTGTGCTCCTCCTGGCCGCCCTTTTCTGCCACAAAATAGCCGGGACCTATAACACCGTTTCTGGTGCTGACACCCAGAATGGAGTACTCCTTGTCAATCTCCACATAATCCTCAACCAGCATATCCACATACTTAAATCTGGAGGCCTTTTCCAGTGCCTTGCGTAGCTCGCGTTCGTTGTTGCAACGGGCCATCTGTGACTTGGCACTGTTTTTGCTGACATCCGGTTTTACAAAGCAGGGATAATTTATACTATCGGGTATGTGGTCTATCTTGCCCCTCTCTGCCGAAACCACGCAGCTATGGAGCACCGGCAATCCTGCTTTGCGAGCCAATTTCTTTTGGACATGCTTTTCCATCAAGCGATTAATCTCACCCTCTGTATCGTTTACATTAGGCATTACATAATACTCGCTTAACTCGTCATAATAATGGTCGGCAACAGAGGCCACCAGGTCGTCGGCAGGAATAAGTAACATTTTGTTATTAAGGTCTGCCAGTTCTACCAGCTTGTTCTTAATTCGCCAGTTTTTGCGATATGATACCAGCTCGTGATATGCCTTGATATACTTGCTATACGCATCGGGACGCAAGCTGTGTCTCAGCTTTTCATCCGAGGTAGGCTTGGTCTGGAAGATACGCAGTACCTCCACCTCGTACCCCGCCTCACCCAGCGAGCGAGCCATGGTCAAGTTTGAGCAATAGTTACGACCTGACACCAATACTCTTGGCTTTGCAGCATTAGGATTGCGGCGATTCTCCGGCTTGGACTGGGGATAATGCCTCAGCACTCCCAGTCGTTCCTCTCTGCGTAACATTTTTGCACGCTTTTTGAGTATCCTTTTCTCTTGGCGGTGAGCTGCCTTTATCATATTTGCGGCAGTGGCATAATGCTTTTTGAAATGATTGTAGGCCTGTGGGTCGTCATCATCCATAATAAAGTGAATATCCGCCTCGGCAAACAGCTTGTCCATCTCTGCCTTGGTAATTCGCTGACCTGCATATTCGTCAATCAGCACCTTTTCGCTGACAAAGGTCTTGCCGGTGTCGACAACCTTGGTTGACATATCCAGGGGCTTACCCAGGAGCATATAATCTGCGAACATACCCGGCAGATTAACCCCACTCTTGGTAAAGGCGTATCCCGATGCGCCGAACCTCATATTCAGCTCCACAAAATACATTTTGCCGTCGGTGGTTTTTATCAAATCCACATCGAACAAGCCGTCAAAACCAAGGGTGGAGATAAAGCGAACAATATCGTCAATCAACTGTTGGTTGTCGTCGGTTGGCAGAGTTCTGCCCATAACGGCAACGCCTCTGTGCTCCTCCTGACCGCCCTTTTCTGCCACAAAATAGCCGGGACCGATGGCGCCGTCCTTTGTGCTGACGCCCAAAATAGAGTACTCCTTGTCAATCTCCACATAATCCTCAACCAGCATCTCAACATACTTGTGACGGGATGCTGTACGCAATGCCTTGCGTAAAGAACGCTCATCGTCACAGCGAGCCATCTTGCTTTTGGCACTGTTTTTGCTGACATTGGGCTTAACAAAACAAGGATAAGTCACTGTGTCGGGTATGTTGTCCACCTTGCCGTGGTCTGCGGCGATAACACAACTGTTGAGCACCGGAAGACCAGCCTGACGTGCCAGCTGCTTTTGGGTCTCCTTTTCCATAAGGCGGCCGATCTCACCCTCCGTATCATTTACATTGGGCATAATATAATATTCTTTAAGCTCGTCATAATAATGGTCAACAATATATGCCACCAGGTCATCTGCAGGAATAAGCAGCATCTTTCTGTCCGGGTCGGCAATATTGATGAGCTTACGCTTTGTGCGCCAATTCTTACGACGGGTCACTATCTCATGATAGGCCTTGATGTACTTACTGTATGCATCCGGGCGAAGCTTCTGTCTAAGCTTGTCATCACGGCGCGGCTTAGTTTGGAAGATACGCAGTACCTCAACCTCATATCCCGCCTCACCCAACGAACGAGCCATGGTCAAATTTGAGCAGTAGTTACGGCCCACCACCAGCACTCTCGGCCTTTCGGCGTTGGGGTCACGGCGATTGCATCTCTTAATTTGGGGATAGCCGTGCCTTAATCGAGAAATCAACTGTTTTGTGCTATAGAAAAAGGCACGGAAAAACAGCATAATCTCGCCGATATTGTTCCAAAAATTCTTTCGTCTCTGTTTGTGCAGGTCGGCGCGGTTAACCTTATCAAAATACTCACCCGGCGCAGGGTCCTTGTCATAATGCAGAAGTGTAATATCGGCATTATTGATAATTCTCCTAAGCTCGCCCCTGGTGATACAACCGTGGATATAATCCTCCCAGGCAATCTTTTCGTACACAAAGCTCTTGCCATATTCCTCAACCTGCTCGTCCTCAGTCCGATGACCCAGACCCAAGGCCTCATTTACAAACAAGGCAGGCAGATTGACTCCACTCATAAAATAAGCAAAATTAGGGCCGCCGCTACGCAGGTTAACCTCGTTAAAGTACAACTTGCCGCCGGCAATAGCCAGCTCAAAGTCGAACATACCAAAGTAGTGAAAGCTCTTCATCATAGCGATGATATTGTCCTGCAAATCGCCCAATTCCTCAAAGGGGACTACCTGACCTGCCAGGGTTACGCCTTTTTCGTACTTAGCTACACTGGTTTTCTTAATGATAGCAGGGATGATGACCTCCTGGTCAAGACATACGCCGGAAAAATCAATCTCGCCCTCAATCTCCAGGAACTCCTGCACCAAAACCGACCTGTTGGCAAAATTGCCCTGCAATTTTCTTAAATGCTTGATAAGTTCGTTTCTGTTATCACAGCGAGCCATCTCACGCTTATAGCCGGATACACTCTCAATAGGCTTTACAAAGCATGGATACACCATATCCTCAGGAATATCCAGCATCTCATCAGCCAAGGATATTATCCACTCCATGGGCGTTAGGATGCCTGCCCGACGAGCCATGTCCCCCTGGACGGTCTTGTCCATGTGATGGGTCAGTGAACCCGGTCCCCCACCGATAATTTGGGGCATAATCATAAAGTCCTTGAGCTCATTCTTGGCATTATCCATAACGGAGGTGGTATAGTCATCCGTTGGGAATAGGACAATCTGTCTGTCCTGCACCCTGCGATACCTATAGAGCGCAGCCTCCAAGTCCACATCACGGGAGTCGGATACCTTGCGTGACACAACCTCAACGGCATTGCATACATACTTACTGCAGGCAGCCATCTCGGAATTGCCCTCTCTAAAAGCAGAGGCAACAAGGTCAACATCAAATTCGGCCTCGCCCAGGGACCTGATTACACTAATTCCCGTAGCATAATTTCGAGATAGAACTACTACTAATGGTTTGTTACTACTATTTTCCATCATTTTACCCTTCGATAAAAAATTTTTGGTTACTCAACAATCATATTGACAACCTTGAAGCCATGCTCCAGCGCATACTGTTCCGGTTCAGAGCCGGGCGCACAATAGAACACTGCCATAGGACAATTATCAAATGCGTCATCGGCTATACTGCACTCCATACCCTTAAACTTGACTGTTCTCAGCTGAGTACAATCGGCAAATGCACGGCTGCCCACAGTAACAACATTGGACTTGATTACCACTGCAGAAAGCTTTTTGCATCCCCGGAATGCACGGTCACATATCTCTCTGGTTGTCTCGGCCATTTGGATGCCCTCCAAAGAGGTACAGCCCTCGAACAATCCCGTGCTGATAGATAGAATGTTCCTGCTGAAATTAACCTTCTTCATAATTGTTGCGTCAGCAAAGGCATAATCAGCAAGCTCGGTGATAGGCACATCCAATACGGTAGACGGTATGGTATAGGAGTTGGTGACAGCAGTGAGAGTTCTGTCCGAAGAGGAACGGTCCTTTTGTTTTCCTGTGCCGAATGAGAAAAGCTTTTGAATAAAGCTCTTTTTCTTTTTGCCGACTGCGTTGTCAACGGTTGAAGTCACAGGGGCGGTATCATTTTCGCCCGATACAGAGAATTGTGCTGCCACAAAATTCATAATTTCGTCAGTCAAGCCCTCCAGCACAGCCCTGTCTTGCATAACGCTGTATTTATACTTGCCTTCGGAATACTGATATGGGAATTCCTTAATGCTGTTGAGATTGGGATTTATAACGCGCTGTTTCTTCTCCGGCTTAGCACATTTATCCTCAATATAATCAGGATAGGCAATATCGGTTGACATATCAATCTTGCTGCCAAGCACCTGCGAAATAATCCTAATCTTCTTTACTGTGTCCCTGTCCTTTGAGTCTGCTCTGGCAGGAATCACAACAAAGCTGTCATTCTTGTAGCTGCGACTGGTAAAGACAGGCACATAGGAGCAGTTGAGCCTTGGCTCCCCGTCCTCCAGCTCAATATCAACACACGCAACTATTGTGCGTCCCTTGGCGCAATTTGAGTTGTGGGAAACAAAATTACCCATGGAGTAAAATACCGGAACTCTCTTACCATCCACAGTAGGAATATAATCAAAGTCCTGCAGAACATGTGGATGTGAGCCAATAATACAATCGTATCCCAGATCGGCAAGTTCGTTGGCAATCTTCTCCTGAGATGAGTTGTGGACAGTCTTGTTTTCCTGACCCCAGTGAATACAGCAAAATACAACATCCGCACCCTCTTTTTTTGCTTGAGCCACAATTCTCTTTGCTTTTGCCTTTGAATAATCATTAAGCAGTAATTTGACACCCTCCTGGGTAAGATTGCATCGCTTGTGATTATGTTCTGTTGCAAAAGCAACAATTGCCACCTTGATACCGTTGACCTCAACCAGTTGGTAACGCTTCTTGTTATTGCAAAATGTACCGGTCTGAATAAAGCCGAACTTTTCTATATACTTAATGGTCTCGCCGATACCTGTGGCACCGGTATCCATATCGTGGTTGTTGGCGTTGGTAAGAACATCAAAGCCGGCATTCCTAAGCGCCTGCAAAAATTCCAAAGGAGCATTACAGTGGAAGTTCTGCTCGGCAACATACTTTTCGTTACGGTATGGTGCCTGTGGATAAAGCATGGTCTCTAGGTTACCAATGGACAAATCCGACTGAGCGAGCACGCCTTTGATACACTGGAACTCATGGTCAAAATTATAGATACCGTCGTTGAGAGAAGTCTCCATCTGCTTTTCAAAACAGGTAATATCACCTGTAAACATAATGCGAGCACTTTTATCAAAAAGAGACGATTTCTTTTCCTGGGTGCTATGCCACTCATCATCAACTTTTTGGTATCTGTGCGGTGGATACTCTACATCAAACAAAGGAGAAGGCTCACGTTCAATTAGGTCGTAGTCAGGCTTCTTTATTTCATATCTCTCCAGCGAAAGGGAATCATCCTCTGATGAATCGTCATCATTTGTATCATCAATACAATCCAAATACTTCGCCATTTGTGGCTTTACGCCGATACCCTCAGCAGAATATGGAGTAGAAATCAAAACTACGCCGGGCATACCGTTGAGCTCTATCAACTCCGGTCCGTCCTCAGAAATTGCCATATCCCAACCCAGGTAGTTCTCTATCTCATGCTTTTTGCACTCCTTGGTTACCATATCAATAGCTTCCTTAAAATACGGAATTTGGAAGCCCTTAATCTTTGTGCCGGTAACGGGGTGGGTCTCAAATACATTTCCCTCTCCGTCAACTGCATTAGTAACCAAAACACCTGTATTCTTATCAACTACAGCAACCATTCCACCGCTGTGGAAATTATCTACAACAGAATTGCCTCCACCAATGCGAAATGCCACATACACAACATCAAAGTATTCTCCGTCGGTAGAAATAGGCTGATGCTGAGAAGACAGTGTTACAATTCTGATAGTATTAACCGATGATGCACACATCTTGTTGATGTCGGGATGCTGCTTAACATACTCCTCCACAACACCGGTGGGATAATCCTTGATCTTGTTATATACATCGTCAATACTATCGGGTGACAGCTCAAAGGTTTCTACTCCAAAACCTCTATGTCCGCTAACCGGCTTGTATATTATCCTTGTGGTATTGGCAAATTTTGCTTTAAAATCATCAAGAGTAATCTTGTTGTTTACACACCATTGTCTCTTTATGAGGTTGGCAAAGGTCATATTGGTAAGTTCTTTGTTTTTGAGAATATGAATTAGATTTCTTCCTACATCGAACTTTTTCATCATTAGTTTGGAATGATAACTAAGGAATACTTCATCCTGTTCCTCTTCGGTAAGATTGTACATTTTGTACAACACATACTCTTTTGAAGTGCAATGAGTTCGACGCATACACTTGTTCATACTGATACGAGCTTTTCTGTGATTCCAGCCGGTATTCGCCATTACCTTTTGGATATTCTCCTCCTTAAGCTGTCTGTAGTAATCGCGTCTCTCTTGCTTTTTTGCTTCATAGTACTCCATAAAAGCATCGTCGGGAGCATTGTACAGCTCATACTTGATATAGTCACCCAGACCAAATCCGTACTCTTCTTTTACCATACGGATATGCCGGAGTGCCTTATCTTTGTCCCAACCGGTATTATCCATAACGCTGATAATCCTGTTGTCCAGCATTTGCTTTTTTGCGCTTTCATAATCCAGAGCTTCTTTGTATTTTTGTTCCAATTCCGAATCCGAATACTCATACAAACGAAATCTGTAATAGTCTTTTAACTCACAGCCCAACTTTTCACTTGCTTCCTTCATCTTTTTGGCAGCAAATTCATAGCTCCAGCCTGTCTTATTCATAACGCTCTGAACACACTCATCTCTCTGGGCTGTTCTTTTTGCGTCGGCTCTAAGCTTTTCTTCATCCACCGGCAGATACTTTTCCATCTCAGGCTTAACGCCAATCTTCTCTGCCGCAAAGGGGGTAGAAATAAGCACAACGCCGGGTCTGTCATTAACCTCAATCAGTTCAGGGCCGGTCTCAGAGATAGCCATATCCCAACCGATATAATTCTCTATCTTATGCTTCTGACACTCCTTGGTTACCATATCAATGGCTTCCTTAAAATACGGAATTTGGAAGCCCTTAATCTTTGTGCCGGTAACAGGGTGGGTCTCAAAAACATTACCGTCGCCGTCGGCTGCATCAGTTAAGATGATACCTGTATTTTTGTCCACTGCCGCAACCATACCGCCACTGTGAAAATTATCTACTATGGATGTGCCGCCGCCGATACGGAACGCTACATACGCAATGTCAAACATCTTTCCGTCATTGGTAACAGGCTGATGCACTGACGAGATAGTAACGATTCTGATAGTGTTAACCGATGATGCGCATATCTTGTTGATGTCGGGATGTTGCTTAACATACTCCTCCACAACACCGGTAGGATAATCCTTGAGCTTGTTATATACATCGTCAATTGTGTCGGGTGACAGCTCAAAGGTTTCTACACCAAAGCCTCTATGTCCGCCAACGGGCTTGTAAATAATTTTTGTGCTGTCCTTAAATTTTGACTTAAACTCCTCGGCGCTTACCTTGTTGTTTACACACCATGCTCTCCTGATAAGGTCCGAGAACATTTCGTTAGTCAATTCCTTGTTACGCAAAACAGTGATAAAATTCTTGCTGACATCATATTTTGCCATAATCTGCTTGGAGTGATACGCAAGGAATACCTTGTCCTGCTCCTCCTCGGTAAGGTCGTACATTCTGTAAATAACGAATTCCTTTGGGGTGCAGTGAGTACGCTTGATACAGGTGTTCATCTTTGACTTGGCGTGGTCGTGGTCCCAGCCGGTCTTCTTCATTACCTTTTGGATGCACTCCTCTTTTTTTGCCCGGTAATCCGCCTTTTCCTCTGCCTGCTTGTCGGCATAATACTTCAAAAATCCGTCATCAGGAGCGTTGTACAACTGGTATCTTACATAGTCCTCGCTGTTAATACCGTACTCTTCCTTAACCATCTCGATATGCTCCAGAGCCTTTTCCCTGGTCCATCCGGTATTGTCCATAACAACAATAACTCTGTTTTCCAGTCGCTGTTTTTTAGCTTCTTGATGGTCCAAAGCAACTCTGTACTGAAAGTCCAGCTCCTCGTCGGGATAAGCATATAAGCCGAATCTGTAATACTCCGAAAACTTGCAGCCCAATGTATTATAAGCCTGCAGCATTTTTTCGTAAGTGTAATCATGGTCCCAGCCGGTCTTGGCCATTACACGCAGAACCTGCTTTTCCCTTTTAGCGGCAATGCGCTCTGCTTTTGCCTTATCATTCGACTTACCCTTTGGGGTCAACTTTCTCTTTATCTTTCTTAACAATGACATTGCTTTTCTCCCTTTTATTACTTGAGTTTGTATATCAATCTCATAGCGGCTGCTACAAGGTAAAATCTGCTACAATATTTGTAGGGCAACGGGTCGTTGGCATCCTTTACAAAATACAGGTCCTTACCCTCCATAATTCGCCTCACTCTATTTAGCGATAAATCGCCCCGGGCATATTCCTCCATCAGCACCTTTTCGCTGACAAAGGTTATGTCCCGGTTAGGAACAAACGGTGTATTCTGTGACATAAGCACCCTGTCGGCATACATCTGCGGCAGATTGCCCACAGCGTAGGTGGATGCCCCTGCGCGAAAATTAAGCTCCACAAAATATATTCTGCCGTCCTTAGTACGAATCAGGTCTATATCAAACATTCCGTCATAGCCCATACTCTCCACCAGAGCATTACAGCCGCTGACAATATCGGGCATAGCGGATACCTCCACAGTTTCGCCAACCAGGGCCACTCCCTTTCTGCCATGGGTACCGCCCTCCACAATACGGATTGCACCGAGTGACTGAGCACTGCCGTCAACACACATACCCAACACAGAAAACTCTGTGTCTATATCCACAAAATCCTCTACCAGAATATCAATATCTCCTTTGGCAGCCAGACTATCCAGATGAGTCTGCAGCTGCTGATATGAGTCGCACTTTTTCATACTATCCTTGGTATGCTTAGTGCTGACATTAGGCTTTGCGAAGCATGGATACCTAATATCGTCAGGTATAGTGAATTCACCGTCATGGGAGGCAATTCTGTGACTACCCAGCACCGGCAGGCCACAGCGAGAAGCCAACTCCTTTTGGGTTGCCTTGTTCATCAACTGAACTATCCCGCCGCCCTGATTGCCCACACCGGGCAGTATATAATGCCGGGAGAGCGCGTCATATCCACAATCCACAGCCTCCACAGTAAAGTCATCAACCGGAATCAGCAGTAACTTACGGTCATCTGCATAATCCACCAGGTAATCCACCAACACGGCTCCGTCGCCACCGGTGAGACACTGAGTATAATGGGTAACATACTTGCTGCGTGCCTCGGGATTTATGCTCCTGAGGGGCTTGGTTACAGTAGGCTTATGCTTGAATACCCTAACAATCCTAACTCCGTAGCCTGCGCCACCCAGGGAGCGAGCCATTGTCAGTAAGTTGCAATAGTTACAGCCAACTACCACAATGTCGGCGATATTCTCTTTTTTTGTACTATTGTGCGGCATAAATGTCTCCTCCGGGCATTACTCTCTGCCAATGAGCTTATATATACGGTGCTTGATGGCGCTGAGCCTAATTCGTCTGCCGAATATTTTACCGGGCTTGGGGTCACTGTGGTCTGCCAGCAAGGTATAGTCGCTGTCATTAATACAATGCCGCATACGGCTACGACTGATATATGAGTGAATGTAATCCTCCCAAGCTACCTTTTCGTACACAAAGGTCTTGCCAAACTCATCCACAGTCTCCCACTGAGGGTTATGCCCACCCTCTGTCAATTCCTGTACCGCAATGGCAGGCAAATTGGCACCTGCCAGGCAGTAGGAATAGTTAGGTCCGCCGCTGCGCAGGTTAATTTCGCCGAAATACAGCTTGTCCCCACATAGGTTAACCTCAAAATCGAACATTCCCACAAAGCGAAGTTCCTTGAGCATGGACACAATACTGTCCATCGCCGTGCCCAGGGTATCGGCAGGGAGCATCCTGCCCACCATAGTTACTCCTCGCTCGTTAAGGGATATATTCTGTTTTTCCAGTACTGCGGGAATAATTACCTGCCCGTCCACACACACGCCGGAAAAATCATACTCCCTATCTATCTCCAAATACTCCTGAATCAACACATCACGGTGGCTGAAAAACGCCTGCATATCCTGTAAATGCAGTACCAATTCCCGGGCAGAATCGCAGCGTCGCATTTCTGCCTTTTTGCCTGCTGCACTTTGCACCGGCTTTACAAAGCAAGGAAATATAATATCCTCCGGTATTACAATGTCCTGCCTAAGGGATACCGCCCACTGTCGGGGAGTAAGCATGCCGCATTTTTTGGCTAGACGGCACTGATAGGTTTTGTCCATAGCCTCCAAAACTGTTACATCGCCCAGAGTATGGGGCATAACAAAATACTGACTAAGAGCGTCAAAATTAGCAGCCGCAACAGTGGTGGTAAAATCGTCAGTTGGAAACAGCACCGCCTGTTGCCCACAATCGGCATACGCCATGACAGCATCTATCAGACCACTGCCGTCATCCTCCTGAATCACCGGGGACAGCACCTCAACACAATTGCGTACATATTTGCTGGAGGAGGCAATAACCGAACTGCCCCTCTGCTTTACGCTGGCTATCAGGTCAACGGTATAGCCGGCCTTTCCCAATGCGCGTATAACTCCCAATCCTGTGGAATAATTGCGTGAAAGTACAAGAACAACAGCCTTATTTTCGTCCAAGCATACCACCCCACATTAACAGTCTACATAATTATAATAATTATACTACACCAAAATATTAAAGTCAATTTTTATAATATATAAATATTAATAAAGAAAGGCTCCCGAAATGGGAGCCTTGCAATAATGTTATTCTAACTTTGAAAGCGGGTTGTAAACATATCCGAAATGAGTGTTGTCGTCATCGTCAATATACTTTACATAGCCTACCTTGTTGTTGGCGGTAGTGCTGATTAGAGTCAGGGTGCTGCCGGTCGCCTTTACGATATAAGCGTCAGGGTCGTTGGATGGGCAGGAAATGTCGGGATGCATGGTAACCCAACCGGTGTTTGTCATCTGCTTGTTGATAAGCTTTACGGTGGTTGGCAGAACACGAATAGCCTTCATAAACGCATTCTTGAACTTAGCATCCGTCATGGGAGAGATAACAACGCCATTGAATGTGCCTACGCTGTGAGCAATCTCTCTCTTGCCCAGATAAATACCCACATGGTCGCATTTGTTGTCATTGCCGTCCATATCCAGCATAATCAAGTCCCCCGGCTTCAGCTTTGTAAAATCGTATGAGCCGGAGCATACGGTACTTGCCTTGATTTCTGCGTCGCCAAAGCCTGTGTTGGCAATAGTGCCCAGGCTGTACAGCTCTTCGGTATTGTTTGGCAGAATGTATGTCTTGTTGTACTTCTGCATTACGCCGTTGATTACATATCTGATAAATCCGGAGCAATCGAAGGGGTACTTGCCGGTCTTTGGGTTTTTCTTTCCGTTGGAATATGCCCTTTTGTAGTCGTACTCCGTATCCCATTGGGTTACAATCCTAACAGCCTCGTCAACTACCTTTTGCTGATAAATAGTATTGTCGTCATTAGTGTATTCGTACTTGTTGCGAGAGGTCATAAACTTGTCGTTGCCCGGCTCAAGCCATACATAGTAGAACTTGTCATTATACTTGCACTTCTTCCAAGTGCCTGATGAATACACATACACATCCTGGTACATAACTACCCTGTCATTGTATGCAACAAGAGTCTTGCCGTTCTTTTTTGTGTCAGTGTAGATATATGTCTCGTAGTGCTTTGCATATCTGCTATAGGGTGCCTTGGTAGTATAAGTCTTGCTGCCGGAATATCCGCTGTAGTATCTCTTGTCATTGGAGGTTTTGAATGCCCTGACCTTGAAATAATACTTCTTTGAGCAGGACAAATTAGTCATCACCTTGTTTGCCTGCTGGCCATATACAGTTACGGTCTTGTAGCTGGAATATGTGCTAGAAGTGGAGTACTTAATTTGGAATCCGCCTGCAGCAGAGTTGCTGGTGGACTTAATACGAATGTTGTCACCACTGTAGCTGAGACTGGATACGGACGGAGTCTTGAGTCTGTATATTGTCTTTTTTACGGAATTGGTGTACTTTTTGCTGCCCTTATAGGCGCAGGTCTTGTAGTCATATTTCTTTCCGTTAGTGGCGCCGGTATCGGTCCAAGTGGAGTTGCTGCCGCCCTTAACGGTCTTAATCTTGCTCCAGGTTGAGGAAGATGTGCTCTTGCGATAAATGTAATAACCACTCTTTTTGCTATCCTTCTTCCAGCTGACCTTGACGCCGGAGGAGGTGTTGGACACAGATGTAATAGCGCCGGCCGGAGTAGCGGCAAGCACAGTTGTGGCGCCAACACAAAGCATAATCATCATTACC
>JBJEPK010000061.1:0-7688 GCA_051881195.1 Eubacterium sp.
TGAGGGGATAAAAGTATTTTTACAATCCCTCAGTTTCGCTACGCTCAACAGCTCCTAACCGGAGCCCGTCCCCTCTGTCGCTGCGTGACAGCTCCCCACACTGTGGGGAGTCACCCTTTGCACAAGGGAGCCGAATAGGAGAACAAATTATGAAAAAAATTATTACAATTATTCTTGCTATGATTATGTGCTTCGGCTTTTCTTTAACTGCCTATGCAGAAGAAAAGGAAACTACGCAGGACGCATCAAGTCCAAGGCTGATGGTAACCGATTTTAAGGTTGATGGAGGTAGCCTTAAGTCTAACAAAAAGTCAACTGTTACTATTACTCTTAAAAATTACAGCAAAACTAAATATATCAAAAATATCAAGCTATCCGTTACCGAGGACAGCGGAGATATTAAACCTGTAGGCACAGGAAATAAATTCGTTGATGTTATTTATGCTGGTTCAACCTATACTTGGGAGGTTGAACTGACTGCATCGCCAACTGCACAAATCGGCGAGCATGCTATCACAGTATCAAGTGAATATGAGGACAAATACTACGGCTCGTATTCGGGCAGTGATGTTATCCGTATCAATGTTAAGCAAACAGTAGGACTTGATTACAGCGGTGTGCAGTTACCTGTAAAGGTTTATCCTGATGATACAACCACAATGGAAATTTCGATTCTGAATACAGGCAAGAGCAATATCCGTAATTGCAAAATAGACTTTGATATTAAAGGTCTTGAAAGCGGCGGAACGACCTTTGTTGGCGAAATTCCTGCAGGGGAGCAAGGCTCTGCATCAGCTAACCTACGAGTAGGCAAAGAGCTTGGCGATACAGAGGGAACTGTAACAATTACCTATGAGGACGAGTTCGGCAAAAGCTATAAGAAAAAGCATAAGGTTTCAACCAAAATAGTTGAAAAACCTGTCGAGCCTGAAACAGAAGAAGAGGAGCAGGCAAAGTATCCGCTATGGTGGGCATTCCTCCTTGGTGGTATAGTATTCGGCGGTGGTGTCGGCTGTGCAATCCCAATTGCAATATATAATAACAAGCAACGCAGGGAAGACGAAATGAGGTTATAATACAATGTATTATTCTTATAAATAACTATGTGCCGGTAACTTTTGGACATAAAAATCCCTCCTATGGTTTTTCATTATACCGTAGGAGGGATTTATTTTCATTGTCCGTTTTTACCGGACCTGTTCAGTGACGGATTTTATGATTTTCTATGCCTTTGTGGTAACGGTTTTTACCTTGCTCCAAGCACTGTAATATTTCTTGTCGTTAACCACCTTGTAGGTGCGTACTCGTACATAGTACTTTTTCTTAGCCTTAAGATTTGTCATCTTGTAGCTGATGTTTTTTGTACCCTTTATTGTAACCGTCTTTTTTGTACTGAATGATTTGTTGGTAGAGCATTGTACCTGATAGCCGGTTGTCTGTGTAGAGCGCCTGTAGTACTTTACAATGAATCCTTTTTTAGTTCCCGATATATCGCGAATGCTTGTGCTCCTTGGCACAATGGTAAATTTTATTGGCTTGTAAATAAGGTATTTTTCGCAATCATCGTCGTTTTCTACAAGTACTGTTGCAGTGCCAACCTTTGTGTTGTTTTCGTATTCATAATCAATTCTTGAGCCGTCGATTCTTGTGCCCTTTGTGTTATATACGGCAACTGTAGGCTTTTTGCTCTTGCCGTCGTATACATACTTACTTCTGCTGATTACGAATTTGCTTGGTGCAGCAATACTGCTGATTTTCTTTTCGTAAGAACATACTGTGCAGCAGTCAGCTACGTATCCATCACTTTTCACTATACCTAATCCAAATTCTCTTGCGTCCATATATACGCCCGGCTCGGTACCTCTCTCATAGTTGTGAGAGGTGTGAGGTCTTACGCTGAGTGTACCTGAAAATGATATAGCGTCTTCAATGTATGCCTCAACTTCGATGATATATTTCTTACCTGCAACAAATTTGTTATATCCTACAGCCGGTACCTTGGACTCACTGTCAATCATGTCCCAGTTGTAGTCGTTATCTGCCATGTCTGTGATTGAGATGTCCACATAATCCCATAGACCGAATTTTACATCTGTGTCCAGCACAAACTCCATAGCGCCGTCCTTGGTTGGAGTGTACTTTAGGTAGTATGTGTCATCACTTTTGACAGTAAAACTTACCGGTGCTGCCTCAGTGATTTCTGTAGCTGAGTATTTTGTGTTTGCGTAGGCGTTTACCATACCCACGGACATTGTTGCCACCAGCATAACCAGTGACATTGTTAATGATAATAATTTTTTCATAGAAAATTCCTTTCTTATTTCATTACCACCGTTGCTATTACGTATGCTGCGTATCCACCCAGCATCATAACGCCCTGCCAACGATGAAATTTTTTGCTGATAATTGTTGGAATTACTGCAATAGCTATAGCACCAAGGCATACAATCATGTCAATCTGTACACTGCTTGTAGCTACGGCAAGTGCGTTGCCGGTTTTGCCCAAGGAAATGAATGAGCAGATTGGTAGGATGAGTGTCAGGTCAATAATGTTTGCACCCAAGATGTTACCTACGGACAGTGCGCCCTCCTTTTTGCGAAGAGCGGTAATTGTGGTAACAAGCTCCGGTAACGAAGTACCGATTGCAATTGCGATTACACTGATGAGTCTCTGCGGGATACCGATGTCCTCAGCCAGTACAGTACCTGCATTAACCAACAGCTCTGCACCAACAACTGTGCACGCGGCACCGACAATAAACATTACTACATTCTTAATCCACTCGCCGGTAGTGGCATTTGCTTTTGACGGTACAATGTCGTCTTCCTCCTGCAGGCCGATACTGTCAGGACTGGGCTCAATCTGTGTATCCGCATTTTTCATGGAAATAAAATTCTCAATAAAGAATGCAATAAAGATTACAAACAGAACAATAAGACCTACCGTTGACAGTGAAAAGTACTCGTTAACCTCGCCTTTTACAAATTCTGCCTGGAACCTTTCTGTAAAAATACAGCCCAAAATAAGCATTGCTGCGGCAGCGAACATTAGACAGCCCTTCGGTGCAAATTCCTTTCGCTTTACTGCAAACGGCATACATACAATGAACAGACCCATTATCATTGCTGTGTTGGCTGTTACCGAGCCGATTGCGTTACCTGCAGCCATCTCTACATTGCCCTGTACCGTAGCTGCTACACTAACTATCATTTCCGGTAGCGTAGTAGCAATTGATACAATAGTTGCACCGATTACAAACTTAGGTACACCCAGCACCTCTGCAATCCAGCTTGCGCTGTCAACAAACCAGTCGCCGCCCTTGATAATCAGTGCAAGTCCTACTATAAACAACACTAGGTTGAGCCAAGTAGGAGAGGTTGCAAAAAATGATTCAATAAATTCCATGTTTTTCGCTCCTTATTTTTATGATTTTAATATACATTATATTACCCGGATTTGTCAATATAATCTCCATTATTTGACTATTATTTAATTGTTGTTGATTTTGACCTGATATGTTGTTATAATTATACCAAACTATGATTTGGAGTTGGCGTTATGGCAAGGAAAGACAAAAAGAACTTATTATCGATACTTATTCCGTCTATTGCAGCGATTGTGGTTGTGCTGGTTTTGTTTGCCGGCGGCAGGATTAGTCATCATGTTACTACCACTGTGTCCACTACCGTTTCTCAATCCAAGGCGGAGCAGACAACCTCGCCCCAAACTACACAGCCTGCCAACACTAAGGTTGATATTGTAGCAGTAGGGGACAATCTTATTCACATGCCTATAGTTAATTCCGGCAAAAAGAGTGACGGCTCATACGATTTTAACTATATTTACGAAGATATTTCGCCTTATATTAAAGAGGCTGACATTGCTGTTATCAATCAGGAGACAATGCTTGGCGGTGACAGCTTTGAGTACTCCGGCTATCCTTGTTTCAATACTCCTTGGGAGATTGGCGAGGCTGCTATCAATGCCGGATTTGACCTGTTTACCTGTGCCACAAACCATACCTTGGATATTGGGTTCAGTGGTATAGAAAAGGAATGCGAGTTTTTTGCAAATCATCCGGAAGTAACTCATGTTGGCAGTTATACCTCGGAGGAGGATTATAATTCCATCACATATATGACAAAAAATGATATTACCTTTGCTATGCTAAACTACACCTTTGAGACCAATGGTATCCCTGTTCCAACCGATAGGTCATACTGCGTGTCCCTGCTCACCAAGGAAAAGGTGACAGCCGATGTAAAGAAAGCAAAGGAAAAGGCAGATGTCATCATAATTTTTCCTCACTGGGGCGAGGAGAACAGCCACGATGTCAACAGTGTTCAGCAGGAATTTGTAAAGCTGTTTTCCGACCTGGGAGTTGATATTGTTATTGGCACTCATCCCCATGTGCTCCAGCCGGTAGAATGGGTCAAGAACGAAAAAAACGGCAAGAAGATGCTGGTGTACTATTCCATTGGTAACTTCCTGTCCCGCCAGACCAATCTCAACCAGCTTTGTGGTGGCATGGCAGAGATTACAGTTGAGCGTATCGACGGCAAAATAAAGATAACTAACGCAAAGCTTGCCCCTGTGTGCGATTTTTACAAATACAGCGGCGACGGGCTAAAGTTCTCTCTTTACAAGCTGTCAGATTACAGCGACGATATTGCAAAAAGCCATGTGATGTACTCCAGCGGCGCTACCCCTAAGTATTTTAGAGAACTGTGCCAACGGGTAATCAGCGAAGAATTCCTTGATATGGAGTAATTTTTGATATTTGCCTCCCGTTTGGGAGGCATTTTTTGTGTTATTACACAATTATATTGTTATATTTTTGTAATGTATTATATATTGCTATAATGGGGCAGATATGGTATAATTTATGCGTATAATTGTGTTTTTATATCTATTTACAGATATAATACCGAAGGAGGAATTATTTTGAAAGAAGCAAAAGCTATGGCATTTGTTAATGCCTACGGAGTCCTCGCCACATTGGAAAACCTTTGTGCTATGGACGATGAGGCAAAGGCAGTATGCCGGGGACTGAAAAAGCCGGTTGCACTCTGTTTTGATGTTGCTGACGGCCCATGCGTAACCTACAAGTTCTCAACAGAGGGCTGTAAGATGGTTGAGGGCGATGCCGAATGCACCTGCAAAATGAAGTTTGCCAGTCCGGAAAAATTCAATGCCCTTATCGACGACAGCAAGCCGGGTATCCCGGCA
This sequence comes from Eubacterium sp., assembly GCA_051881195.1. Classification (GTDB taxonomy): domain Bacteria; phylum Bacillota; class Clostridia; order Oscillospirales; family Acutalibacteraceae; genus Eubacterium_R. The sequence goes on from JBJEPK010000061.1 coordinate 5,231, forward strand.
AAGAATATTGCTCAGGTGCTCTCATTCTTGCTTGGTCCGTTTACAAAGCTTACTGACCTGCTCACTAAGTATCTTATGCCCAGTGAGGAAGACCTTAAGGACAAGGATTTCTTCAACAAATCCACTATGCTGACAATGTACACTATCGGCGGCGCTATCTGTGCATTGGCGAACACTGATTCTATCAGTATGCAATCAGCATCCTACATTGTTGACGGCGATATTCAGATGGGTATTACCGATGTAATGTATGTTACACTTAGAGTTAGAGACCATAAGATTGAGCTCATTAAGGAGAAACCACAGACCCCTAGAGCAATTATGGAATTTAAGACAATAGAGCTTGCTAACAGCCTGTTCAACGGTACAGCGTCCACAATGGCAGAGCTCTGTGCCGGCAACATTTATATGAGTGGTATGATTAACATGCTGGACAATGTTAACCGTATTCTTGACAGAGTTGCTGCGTACTTAGGTTAAGGAGGTCTATGATTTATGAGCAAATATCCAGAATACACACACGAAAAATCCCAGGAGTGGTTTGGCAGAGCGCTTAATGCTATTCCATCCGGCGTTTACGGACACCTTGGTCCGTCCGAGGGCCTGTTCCTACCTATTACTAAGTGGCCGCTTATGCTTGACCACGCAAAGGGTACATATTTTTGGGATGTAGATGGCAACAAGTATCTTGACTTTATGTGTGCATACGGTCCTAATGTACTTGGCTACTGTGATGACGATGTTGACGCTGCTGCTATTGCACAGCTTAAGGTGGGCAACTGTACCACATCTCCGTCCTACAAGATGGTAGAGTGTGCAGAACTGCTTAAGGACACTGTCGCTACAGCCGATTGGGCATTCTTTATGAAGAATGGCTCAGATGCTACTACATTTTCTGTTATGTGCGCCAGAGCGCATACCGGTAAATCCAAGATTCTTTTCTTCAAGGGCTACTACCATGGTGACTTCCAGTGGGCACAAAAGGCCGATTATCCCGGTATCCTTGAGGACGATGTAAGAAACAATATTGTTGTTCCTTGGTTCGACCTTGATGCTATGCAGGCTGCTTATGATGCCAACAACGGCGACATTGCAGCACTTATTGCACAGCCTTATGACCACGGCAACTTCTTTGACAACAAGTGTGCTTCCAAGGAGGAGTGGGCTAAGGTACGCAAGTGGTGTGACGACCACGATGTACTTATCATCATCGACGATGTTCGTACCGGTTTCCGTCTTGATCTTGCAGGCTCAGACCATTACTATGGCTTCAAGGCAGACCTTATCTGCTTCTGTAAGGCTTTGGCTAACGGATATAATATGTCAGCTGTTTGCGGTCAGGAACACATGAAGAATACCGCTTCATCAGTGGTATATACAGGCTCTTATTGGATGAGCGCAGAGCCATTTGCCGCTTGTCTTGCTTGTATCCCTAAGATGAAGAGACTTGACACACCTACTATGTTTAGAGAAAAGGGTATTATGCTTACCGACGGCCTTAGAGCAGCCGGCAAGGAGCATGGTTTCAATCTTGTAGTATCAGGTGAGCCGGCACTGTTCTATCTTCGTATTGCCAACGATGACAGTCTTATGCTCCATCAGGAGTGGATTGCAGAGTGTGTCAGCCGAGGATTGTTCCTGGCTTCTCACCACAACCACTTTATGAATGCATCTGTTACCGATGATGATATTAAGCTTGCTATTGACATTGCAGAGGACGCATTTGGTGTAGTTGCGGCTAATCATCCGGAGCTTGACTTGAAGTAATAAATCAGCAGGTGTACTGACAGTTCATCTGCATATATAAATGAAAGGGGTAAATTTATGCCAGCAGAATTCAAAGCATTTGATAAGGATGAATGGATTCGCCTCGAAAAGAAAGCAGACTATCTCAGAAGATATTGTCTGCAGACAGCTATCTGGGGTGGTTCAGGTCACGTAGGCGGCTCATTGTCAGCAATGGATGCCATGACCATTCTTTATCACAGATTCATGAAAATTGATGTTAACAATCCGGAGATGGAGGACAGAGACAGATTCATTTTGTCAAAGGGTCACTGTGCAGTAGGCTACGCTCCGATTCTCGTTGACCTTGGCTTTATGCCTGAGGATGAGCTAAAAATCTTTAACCTCACCGGTGCAAAGATTGGTATGCACCTTGACTGCAACAAGGTTAAGGGTGTTGACTGCTCAACAGGTTCACTTGGTCACGGCCTTTCTCTTGCAGTGGGATTTGCTCTCGCAGGTAGAGTTAAGGGTATTGACTATATGAACTATGTTCTCACCGGTGACGGCGAGCTCAATGAGGGCTCAAACTGGGAGGCTGCTATGAGTGCAGCTCAGTTCAAGCTGTCCAATGTTGTAGTACTTGCCGACAACAACAAATGTATGATTGACGGTAGAGTTGACGACGAGATGAAGGTTGAGCCTCTTGACAAGAAGTTTGAGGCATTCGGCT
>JBJEPK010000062.1:0-35893 GCA_051881195.1 Eubacterium sp.
CCAGCCATACATCGTTGTCATAGTCGTAGCTAAACTGCAGGTCGTCGTTTACCGTCTCGCCGGACAGACTGTCGGTAGTATAGTCATACTGCTTTTGGTGCTGGATATTGCCACGGTTGTCGTAGCTGAAGGTGTAGGTTTTTTTGTTGCCTCTGCCGTCCTCAATACCTCTGTGGTCGTTGCGGATAACCTGTCCCTTGTTGCCGTAGGTATATTTGTCACGGACAGAGCTATATACTCCGTCCTCGTCCTCGCCAAGGATTGCATAATAGTCTGTTATCCTACCCTCGGTATCGTACTGATAGCTGAGAGAACAGTCCATATAGTTGTTGCTGATACCAAGCTGGGCAACTTGGTCATCGGTGTAGCTATATGTATATGCCAGCACGGTGCTTCCGTCACCGTCCCTCAGCACTGTGGAGGATGACTCCTCGCCGTCGGTGGATGTGACGGTGTATGTGCCGTTGGCAGTGGTGATGGTATCCCCATCTGCTGTGGACAGGGTGGTAACACCCGACGAGCCCACGGTGGTGGTGGCTGCAACAGCGCTCTCGTCGGCATCGGTGGTATCGTCGTCGTCAGTCACAGTCTCGGTGTAAGAATACACAAGGTCGCCGTTGCTGACATCACTGCCCTCGCCAATCATAACATTGACATTGACTGTGGTAACGCCGGTATCATCATCGCCGGAATAATTATAAATCTGCCTGTTGACAAAGTCAAGTTTTTGGGTCAGTACATTGTCTGTAGAATAGACATACTTGTACTGCAAATGTGCCGGGTCGTCGTCGCCGGCGCTGAATAATTGCTGGGACAGGTTGCCGCCGCTGTATGTATAGGTAACAACCTGGCCGTTGCCGTAGGTAACGGACAGCAGCTTGCCCCCCTGGAGCGGAGACATACTCTGCCCTGTTGTATCGTCGGAGTCGTTGCTCTGGTCGATGGTGGTATCCGTGTCGGGAGTAACATCGTCGTTGGAGTACTGATACCGGGCATAATGGGTCTCGTGACTGCCGTGGCGAATGACAATATCCGTTACATTGCCCTCTATATTGTATGTGTACTCATAGTCGGCAAATGACTCGGTATGCTTTTCGCCGGTGGGGTAGTAGGTGTAGGTGGTCACCACGCCGATGTCGTTGTTCTCGGTAACAAGCTGGTCCTTGTCGTTGTATGTATAGGTAGTGCCTGCATTTGCGTCACTATAGGCGCCGTCGCTGTACAGTGACGGGTCAAACAAGTCGGGACCCACGGTCTGGATTAGTCTGCCGCCGTCGTCATAGCGGTTGTATGTGCAGTCGCCGTTCTCGTTGCTGTATATCAACCTGCCGTCGTCATCGTAGGTGTAGGCAGATGTATCATCGCCAACAGTGGTGGATACCACATTGCCCATGCTGTCGTAAGTATAGGATGTGGTGGTAGTGGTCAGCTGTGTGCTGTCGTCGTCCTGATATTCTGCCACTGTCTCGGCCAAAACATTGCCACGGGAGTCGTAGGTGTAGGCATTGTACTCGCCGTTATCGTACTCCTCGCGGGTGACTCTGCCACGGCTGTCGTAGGCATAGCTTGTTGTATCAAAGCAGGTCAAGGTAGAGTCATACACGGATGGAGGATCACCGGTATAACTCTCCTTGAGCGTGGCACATACCAGCATATTGCCCTTGCTGTCGTAAGTATAATATGTATATTCATCCTCGTCCTGCTCTCTGATTAGCAAGCCCGAGGAGTATTTGCACTCATTGATGGTATTGCCGTCGCTGTCCACAGTGACGGAATTGGTGATAACGGCATTTGAGTAGCTGTATGTAGTGGTCTCGTCCTGGGTAATCTCTTTTTTTAGCAGGTAGGATGTGTAGTACTCATAGTCAGTCTCGTCGCCGTACTCGTCAACATATTTTACCGGCTGCATTGCATCATTGAATGTAGTGTATGCCGAGCCGTAATTGGATGTGGTACAGCGCATTCTTTTTTCGTCCGGATTGTAGCCGTACGATGTGTACGAGCCGTCCTTGTTGGTAATTCTGGCAATTCTGCCTGTGTTGTAATATGATATTCTCTTGCCCGTATTGAATGTCAGTCTTTTTACTCCGTCATAGCATGGGGTGTAGTTGTATTCTTTTATTTTGTTGCCGTCTGCGTCCAGCACTGCATAGAACACATTGTCCTGTGCCTGCAGAGTGATGGTACTGCCGTCAATATCGGTTGCGGTAAAGTTGTGCAATGTGTCGGCAGAGGTGGTGGCTGTGATATACGGGATATAAAATGAATCGCCCAGCCCATTGGACACAGTGATACGGCCGGTGCCTCTGGTGATGGTGATGGTGTTGCCGTTGGCGTCCTCAATTTTCCACAGATAGAATGTGGTGGCACTGCTGCCTATACGGTATTTATATGTATAGTCGTCGTCCTTGTACACATAGCAGCCGTTGGCGCTGTCCAGTACAATCTGCTTTTTTGTTACCTCGTCCTGATATGTGGTAGCCGTCTTGCGAGGGAGGTAAATCATGGTACCGTCGGTAAGGTACATTCTTGCTATCGAGTCGTTGTACAGGTATATTCTGCTGTCGGTGGACTCAAACCAGGTATTGTCCTTTGAGTTATATGTTCTGGTGTAGCCAAAGGATACTCCGTTGTTGCTGATGGACAAATCCGTTTCTGCCGGAGTATATCTGCCCATTCTAAAGTTGTCGCCCTCAAAATATGAGTATGTGGCTGCGCCGGTTGTACCCAGCCTTTTGTACACCTTGGTGGTAGCAAAAGGAGATACGGTAAACGGCTTTGTATAATTTTTCCATGTGCCGTTGTCCCCTATCTTGTACTGCATGGTGGTGGTGTCCGTGTAGTCCAGATTGTACAGACCCACAAGATTTTTGTAGCGGTAGGTCTTTACTGCGGATGTGGTGCTTGCCTTGGCTGTCAGCGCAGAGCGCAAATCTATCCAGTCGGACAGGTGCACATTGCCTGCCATAAGGGTGAGGAATGTACCAAAGGCAATAATTACCGACAGCAAAAGGCTGATTGCCCTCTTGTAATACTGTACGAGTGTAATTTTTTTCATACTTTTACCTCCCTTTACTTATCGACTACCCTTCTAAGCATTGTAGTATTTGTATGTTACCGCTGTTTCGCTGCCGGCGGTAAAGGTGGTTTTCAGTCGGTATGTGCAGAGCAGGTTGATATTCCTGCTTTCGGTCATGGACAAAGATGTACCCGTTTTGCTTGCGGTCCAGGTCCGCAGGGTCTCGTACCCGGTGGACTTTTTCTTTTGGAACTCCATCTTTATTTTCAGGCTCTTTGAGCTACCGGTCTTTAGCGTTGCTCTGCATGTTGCCGATATTCCGCTTACCGATAAACTGCTGTCTGCGGTTTCTATAACAACATATCGTGCTTCTACCGTTTCGGTATCGCTGCTGTCGGTCTCGTTGGCGGCATAAACGGTGGTACAGGCTGCCATAGTCATAACCAATGCCATCAGCATTGCCCCGATTTTTTTCAACTTCTCCATTCTTTTTCACCTCCCCTCATACATAATATCAACAAAAAGGTACAAAGTGTGAAAAAAATATGGAAAAATTTTCAAAAATTTTTGTCGGGTTGTGAATAACCGAGTTCGCCTCCCTTGTGTAAAGGGGTACGGGTCTCCACCATTATTCGGCTCCCTTGTGTAAAGGGAGCTGGCAAACCTTTAGGTTTGACTGAGGGATTGTAAAACAATATGACATAAAGTCAAATGTTATAACTCACCTTTTATCCCCTCAGTCGCATAAATGCGACAGCTCCCCTTAATTACATAATAAGGGGAGCCTTAATAGAGTGCTGCGCACAGAGGCGATTGCAAATCGCCCTTACGATTATAGTATAAATGAAACGACAATCAAAATATTACAACTACCGTAGGGGCCAACTATGTTGGCCTTTATTGCATAAAAAGGGAGGCAAAATCGGTTGACCTATTATGGTTCGTATATCTTACGACACAGAATAGGCTATCTTGAGTAACTCCTCTACTCCGATATTTCCGCCTATACGGAACAGATTTCTGCCATTGTTCCAAATTACTCCCGAGCTTTCATCGTTATAGTACACAACATAATCTATATTGTTATGCTTTACTATTTTTACTTTATGATTTTCCGAATCAAACCTTATGTCACCCGAAAGCTGACCCTTTGCAATATCAATTTGGCATTCACCTTTTTTATACTCATAGTTGTATGATACTTTGTCCTCTTGTTTTTCTGCCGGCACAAATCCTTCCGGCAAATAACCCACATTGAGATATGTTATTTCTTTAAACTTTTCTTCTTCCACAACCCTATATATCGATTCGTATATTAACTCATACACCTCGTATTCGTTGGTGGTGGGCACAGCAGATGCAGTCACCGCGACGGACAGTATTACTGCAGCCACAATCAGCAGTCTGACTACGGACTTGGTCATCTTGTGATAATGGTCGCCCTTCATTCTGTTCATCAGCTTTTTTATGAAACGATTGTATTCCTTGGTATGTTGGTATTCCTCCATACCGTCCACAACATCCTCCGCCCACAGGGCCTGGTGCATAGTACACGCTTTTTCCAAATTATTCATCGTTTGCACCTCCCAGTCTGTTTTTTAGCTTACACTTGGCAACTTGCAATTTTTTGCGAATATTGGAGTCGGTACAGTCAAACATCTTGGCTATCTCGTTACTCTTGTAGCCATAGATGTAGGTCAAGTACAAAATGTTTTTGCACTCGTCGTCCAGCGCATCCATTGCCAATTTTATTTCCAGCGCATCGTATTGGTCAAAGTAACTGTCACTGACCATATCTATATCATCCACATAATACAGCTTATGTATTTTGTTTTCCTTATTGTACTTGTTGATGGCATAGCCTGTTGTGATAGTGGCCAGGTAGTTCCTTGTGCGATTGGAATACACCTCTCCCACATTGTCAAAGTGGGTGGCAATATACATCCACGCATCCTGCAAAGCCTCCTCTGCCAAGTTTATGTCGTGCAGCTTTTCCATTGCTATATTCATCATCATTTTGTCGTACTTGTAGTATAAGTCTTTGAACTTGGATTTTTCTTTTTCGTCATCAACCATTGATAGGTACAAAAACAGCATTTATTCTCCTCAATATATCCGGCACATTCTTTTGGATACAACATCCCCGATTATATTCTTATTTTACAACTATCTGCATAACTATGCAACATAATATTTTTTTCACTCCGGAGCACCGACTCATTTTTACTGCGGCATTGACTACAGATTGCATAGAGTTATTACAGAAAAAATTTTATTATATAACATAGCAGGAGCTATGTTATATAATTTGCAAAATTCATAATTTGTATTGCTCACTTAACATTTCGATGTTAAAATTATATTATGTTATAACATACTGCATATTACCGCAAGCATTATACAGGGAGAAAAATATGAGTATTATCCAAGTAAAAAGCGTTGACGCTACGCCTTTTATCACAAAAACCGGATTTCAAAAAACAGAAATAACACTGTTGAACAAAGGGCGCAGCGCCGACCTTTGGATAAAAATTACCATCGGTGCCGAAAAGCCATATACTTTTTATTTAGGCACCGTACAGACCGGAATATCAAAAAAAGCAATTCCCGTCACCGACACAAATTCCCTTTTGGAGCCGGGACATATAACCGTGCTGAAAATAGAATTTCACAAGGAGCAATCCTGTTCGGGTAAGGCTGTCTGCGTTTACGAAAACAAAAACTGGCAAAGAAGCCGTCATTGGAAATTTTACATATCCCAGACAATGCATACGGATTTGGGATATACCGACTATGCCGAAACTCTGCCCGCACTTTACACCGATTTTATTGACACTGCAAAACAATACATAGAGAATTCCCATAACAGAGCCGAGGATAAAGAAAAATACAAATATGCCATTGAGTCCTCGTGGGTGTTCAGTGAGGGTTATGCAAAAGAAAAGAACGCCAAGGATATAGAGGACATTGCCCATTTGGTAAAGGGCGGAGATTTTGTAATAGGAGCCGGACGCTACAACAACGCTATGGAAAACTCCGGCATGGAGGAAATGGCAAGACTGCCCTACTACACCAACCGAAACCTAAAAGACCGTTACGGCTTGCCGTCGGACAATACAATCAGAATGTTTGACAACCCTGCAATTTCAAAAAGCTACATTGACATTCTGAACAGCGCAGGAATAAAATACGCCATACACTCGATGAATCCCGACCGCTCGCCCTATCACAAGGTTCGCGAATACGATTTGTTTTATATGACGGGCTTCAATCCTCAAAGCAGGATTTTGGTGTTTAACGGAAAAAGCTACGGAGAAAACTACGGTTTTGGCGGAAACTATGTCAATCCCAAAAAGGGAGACGAAAAGCTGGCAGAAAAAGAATTACTTAAACTAATTTCTATCCTTGAAAAAAGAACAGGCAGACGCGCTTATCCCTATGACAAATTCCCTCTGCCGTTGATTCCTTTCGGTGACAACAAGCCACCATTGGAAAAGCAGATAAAAATTGCAAACCGGGTTAATGCAAAATGGCAGTCTCAGGGATATGATTATCCCAGAATAACAGCCGATTTTCCTGAAAAGTTTTTTGAAGATATCGAAAAAGAATACAAGAACATTATTCCTGTTGAAACAGGAACAGAGGAAAACTGGTGGAATGACGGATGGGGCACCACTGCCTTTGAGTCGGGCATTAATAAGCAAAACGGCGTGCTTGTTCCTATGGCAGAAACTATGGCGTCCATTGCCTCCTACTGTCACGGCGCGCAGTATCCCCACGACGAACTGAACGAAATGGTAAGCAGAACAGGTGTGTATAACGAGCACACATGGGGCTTTAACACATACAGGGACTGTGACGAATATCATCAGCAGTTTGAGTGGAAGCGCTCCAACGCGCTGGGCGCAAACGCACTGGTACAAAAATCTCTAAAAAATTCGCTGAAGGCATTGGCAAAAGAGGCAAGCCCACAGGGGTATAGCATATATGTTTACAACTCACTGAATCATTGCAGAACAGATATTGCTACCGTCGAGATGGATACAAATGCTCCCAAAGTATTTGAAATAATCAGCGACGGCAAAAGTCTGCCTTATGAATTAAACGGCAATCAACTGACCTTTGTTGCAAACAATGTACCGGCGCTGGGATATAAGCTTTTCTCGGTAATTCCCTGCGAAGAAAAGCCTGTTTTCCATCCAAAGTCAACCGTTAACGGCAACTGTATTGAAACTCCTTTTTACAAGCTGACATTGAATGATGACGGCACTGTAAAAAGCATTATCGACAAGCAAAGCAACAACAGAGAAATAGTGGACTCCGCAGCAGATGTAAAATGGAATCAGTATCAGTATTACGATGATTTCGGCATTCCTTTTAAAAATATGGGTGCTAAGTTTTCCTCTTGGAAATGGAATCTGTATCAGCCCTCTAAGGAGAACACGAAAATCGAAATTACACCCATCGCATTTGGCGTAAAGATTAGAGTAAACACAGGCACCTTCCGTGCGGGAAGTATTTGCCAAACAATCACTCTTTACGACAATATTGAGAGAATTGATATTGATAACAGGGTTCTCAAATCTCCTTTGCCAAAGCTGACAAGCAAGGAGGAAGCGTTTTATACATTCCCATTCAAAGCGAATAACGGATATGAAATACGTTATGATTTGCCAATAGGCAATGTTGCCGAGGGCCAACAGATTTACGGAACATCAAGAGACTGGTACACAGCGGGCAAATGGGTCAATGTGTATGACAAACACGATGATTACAGTATGACCCTCTCTCTAGTCAACGCCTCCCTGCTTCAGTTTGGAGAACGCAGAACAGGAAAATGGTCCTTTGACTACAAATCAAAAAAGCCGTATATTTTCAGCTATGTTATGAACAATATGTGGCAAACAAATTTTCAGGGTGACCAACCGGGTATGGTAGAATTTTCATACTCTCTTTTCACAGGAAAAGGAAAGTCCATCAGCAAAATTAATCAACGGTCACTGAATCGCTGTGCGCCCTTACAGACTGTATTTGCCGCAAATCTGTCAAAAAGCGCCGATAAAAAATGCAACGAAAAATCATATATTACAATCAGCCATGACAACATTATCCTATCGGTTATGAAGCCTGCTGAAGCAAACGGTGATGGAATGATAGTGCGTTTTTGCGAAATCGGAGGAGAAAATACCGAAAACATAACCGCACATTTTTGCGAAAACATCACATCTTACATTGAGACGGATATTATCGAAAATGACATCGGCGAAGAAGTAAAAGGCAATACGATTACATTTTCTTTAAAGCCGTATCAAATGAAAACATTTAGAATTAAAACCGATAAAACTGTTTCTATAGCTAAAAATGTGAAAGCCGTATGCACACAAATCAATGTGCCGAGATGCCGACACTACCAAGAAGAGCGTGTAAAAGAGCTGACAAATAACGCAAGCACACGACAAGGCGTACTTGTTTCGTGGGATAAGGCAGAGAACGCTCTGTATTACGAGTTGTTCCGTATCAAAAATGATAAGCTCTACTTTGTTGGCTCAACAAAATACAACTCTATGTTTGACTCCCAGGTAACAAAGGATATTTGTGACGAATATCAGTATTGCGTGCGTAGTGTGGGAGCAGGAGTAAAAAGCGCCTTTTCCCAAAAGGCAGTGCCTGTTGCAAATACAATTTCGGACTCTGCTGTTTTTGAAAAGCCGGTGCTGTATGCAGTTCCCCGTGAAAAAGGCAGAGTGGATTTGTTCTGGACGCCTGCTTTTGCCACTGTACCCATTAGTCACTACGACATCTACCGAAATGGCCGATTAATTGCAAAAACCACTGACAGCTACATAACATCCTACCGGGATTACGGTGTTGAGTTTGGACGCAAATATGATTATTATGTGTCCGCAGTTGATGTTATGGGGAATAGGCTGAGCAGTGATAACACGCAGGTTAATCATAAGGATGAATTTTTTGAAAATCAGGATTTCAAAACGGCAAAAGCATCAAGACGCAAATTTTTAAATCTTTTATAATGTGTATTCCATCCATTAATGATTCATTTGCTATTCGGCTTAAAATAGGCCAAAAATTGAACTGCCCCGGATTGTGCAATATCTTATCATTGTGCTATAATATATACCATATACTAACATTAAAACATACAAACAAAAGCTGGATTCCCTCGGCAATTATCTATGGAGAAAAACAATGATAATTATAATTACCGGTGCCTCCCATACAGGCAAGACTGCCCTGGCTCAAAAGCTGCTGGAAAAATATAAATACCCATATTTGTCAATAGACCATCTAAAAATGGGATTAATTCGCAGCGGATACACTAATCTAACGCCTGAGGATGATATTGAGCTTACAGAATATTTATGGCCGGTTGTTAAAGAAATAATTAAGACAGCCATAGAAAATAAGCAAAATCTCATTGTAGAAGGTTGCTATATTCCCTTTGATTGGTCCAAGGATTTTGAAAAGGAATATCTTGACTATATCAAATACTGCTGCATTGTAATGAGCGAGGATTATATAAAAAATCATTTTGACGATATAAAAGGATATGAAAATGTCATAGAAAGCCGTATGGATGAGTCGTGCACTATGGAAAATGTGTTAAAAGATAATGCACAATTCTTTGAACTTGCTAAAAAATTTGATGCAAATTATGTGCTGATTGATAAAAAGTATGAAATAAATCTTAACTTTGAAGAATTATAATGTCGGTAGTCAAAAAAGGAAAAGTGAATGATTATTAGGAAATATAAACCAACGGACTGCAAAGAATCCGCAGAACTTTTTTATAACACGGTTCATACAGTAAATGCAAAAGATTACACAAAGGAACAATAATTCCGGATAGGTCAAATTACTGCTCTTATTTTGCGGTTAAACATTAAGGCAGGGTTGCTGTAAAGCCTACAGTATCCCTGCCTGTTTTTGCCTATTATACCTAAACCACATTCAACTCTTTTCAGTCTTTAAACGGATTTTCGGTAGGATATGGAATCGATTTTGGCTGATTGTAAGAAATATCGGCAACCCCAAGATATTTGAACACCTCAAAAAGCGTCTTTCCGTAATTGCCAAAAGCTACTGCTCCGTGGTGTGGAAAGCGTTTTTGAATAAGCACATGGCGATAAAAACGCTCCATCTCATCAATGGCAAAAACGCCGATAGAACCAAAGCTTTCGCAATCAACATCAAGGACATTGCCCTGTGCAATATATGCCTTAAGCTGTGTATCCGCTGTTGACTGCAAGCGATAAAATGTGATTTCTCCCGGTTTAATATTTCCCTCAATAGTGCCCCTTGTGATGTCAGGCTCGTCAAGGTCCGGCTCAAGATCTCGTTTCATTATTAACTGGTAGCCCATGTGAGGATTTTTGAGAAGCTGACATGAGGTGTTTCCACAATGGAATCCCATAAAGGTTTCGGATATACGCTTATCACAGATATTCCTTACGGCTTTGTCATAAATGGACTGTGTAACAGTGTTGTTAATATCAAGCAGAGTAACCGGTGCACCCGATACGCATACGCCTATGTACTCGCTGAGAGCGCCGTAAATATCCACCTCACAGGCAACAGGAATACCCATTGCCGCAAGACGGCTGTTAACATAGCAGGGAACAAACTTGAACTCTGTCTGAAAAGCAGGCCAACATTTGTTTGCAAATGCAACATACTGCCTTGTGCCCTTATGCTCCCGTGCCCAATCCAGCAAGGTGAGTTCGTACTGAGCAAGGCGAGGAAGGACGCCCTCATACTTGTTTCCTGCTCCCAGCTCCCGTGCCATTTCTTCTACCTTAGCAGGGATTCCGGGGTCATCGCTATGCTTGTTGTATGCAACTAATAAATCAAGCTCAGAATTTTCCTCAACGGCTACTCCCAAATCGTACAAAGCCTTAATCGGTGCATTGCAGGCCAAAAAGTCATCGGGTCTGGGACCGAAGGAAATGATTTTCAAATTTTTAATACCCAAAATTGCTCTTGCAATTGGTACAAAATCACTGATTTTCTCTGCAAGCTCTTGGGCAGTACCAACAGGATATTCGGGAATATATGCAGTTTTTTTGCGTAGACCGAGATTGTATGAGCAATTGAGCATTCCACAGTAAGCATCGCCCCTGCCATCAATCAAGTCACCGTCACCCTCTGCCGCAGCAACATACATAATCGGTCCCTCAAACCATTCACTGATAAGTGTTTCCGGGGTTTCGGGTCCAAAATTCCCAAGAAATACAACAAGGGCGTTAACAGCATTTTCTGCAATATTTTCAACTGCTGCTTTTGCGTCATTTTCGTTTTCCACAATTACGGGACATTCGTATATGTCTTGGTTACAGGCGTTAACTATAGCCTTTCTTCTTCTTTCTGACAGAGCTTTCGGAAAGCAGGAGCGGGATACGGCAATAATACCTAATTTAACATTTGGAACATTTGTAATCATAAAGCTTTCTCCTTTACTTAATTTCTTTATAAAGACCTTTTACCGCCGGGTAAATTTTTTTGAATTTTTTGTACTGTTCTTCATATAAATTCGTAAGCTGTTTATCAGGATATACTGTATCGCTGATATGTACTAAAGCATCAACAGCCGACTGAACATCCCTGTATTTGCCGCAGGCAACCATTGCAAGTATCGCTGCACCCAAGGAAGGACCCTGCTCCGTCTCCACCATATCAAGAGGTATGCCCAGAACATTTGCAAAAATCGTCTTCCACAAAGTACTTTTGCTACCCCCTCCGCAGATACTTGACCGGGAAATGCTGATACCTATATCCCTTGCAACCTCAAAACAATCGCGCATTGCAAATGCAACGCCCTCAAGCACTGCCTGGGTCATATCGGCGCGAGTTGAATCCATAGTCATACCAACAAACATAGCTCTGGCGTCAGTATCGTTTATGGGACTGCGTTCGCCCATATGATAAGGGAGATAATATATATGATTTTTGCCGAGTTTATCAGGCAAAATCCTCTCCTGTTCGGTGGAAAAATCATTGGTTTTGAGAATATCCTCCTGCCACCATTTGTTGCATGACGCCGCAGAAAGCATACATCCCATCAGATGGTACCCGCCATCTGCATGAGCAAAGCTATGGAGGGAGTTATTTTTGTCAACACCAAAGGCGTTACTGGTAATAAATACAGTTCCGGATGTACCCACAGAAATATTACATCTGCCATCTCCCACCGTACCTGTGCCTATTGCCGCCGCAGCGTTATCCCCTGCTCCCGCACATACGGTAACATCATTGGAAAAGCCAAGGGATTGTGCAATGTCATCCTTAACTGTAGAAACCGTATCAAAACTGTCATAAAGCTTTGGTAGTCGGCTTTCGTCAACACAGCATATACTGCACATTTCTTTTGACCAGCATTTGTGCCGAACATCCAGCAAAAGGGTACCCGATGCGTCGGAATAATCTGTTGAGTGAACGCCTGTAAGACGGTAAACGATATAGTCCTTTGGCAGCATTATTTTTGATATTTTTTCAAAAAGCTCAGGCTCATTTTCCCTCATCCACAAAAGCTTTGGAGCGGTAAAGCCTGCAAAAGCGATATTGCCGGTGTATTGGCTCAATACATCCCTGCCTACAATATCGTTGAGATAATCAACCTGCTTTGAGGTTCTTGTGTCGTTCCACAAAATCGCAGGTCGTATTACATTATCATTTTCGTCAAGGACAACAAGTCCGTGCATCTGTCCTGCAACGCCTATTCCTGCCACGGCAGATTTGTCATAATCGCAAATCAGCCTGCCGATACCGGTAACGCAGGCGTCCCACCAATCCGTAGGATTTTGTTCGCTCCATGCCGGTTGAGGATAATGGACCGGATATTCCTCGGTAACGGAATTAACAACCGTACCGTTTTCATCAACCAACAGCATTTTGCAGGCTGAGGTACCTAAATCAATGCCGATATAATACACTTGCTCACCTTCTTAAATAGGACATTTTTCAATTATCACAGTTTTATTTTCATTATTATATTCACCTGCATTGCAGTGAATACTTTGTCCATCTGTCAAATACAAATTGTATTTTCCAAAGAGATATACGGTATCACCTGACTCATTTACGGAATAGAAATCCCTGTCCTGCAATACAATTCTGATTTCTTTCTCTTCCCCTGCCGGAAGATAAAAACGCTTGATTTAGATAAGCGAACGAATCGGATTTGCATAATCAGTTTTGGGACAGGTCATATACAGCTGTAATGTTTCATAACAATCTGTATCGCCTGTATTCTTTACAGTACATATCAGTTCATTCCCTTTAAGCGAACAAGAGGTTAACTGAAAATCCGTATATGTAAGTCCGTAGCCAAAAGGATATTGAACAGAGCCTGAATAATAACGATAAGTTCTGTTTTGCATTGAATAATCTTCAAAATCGGGCAAATCCTCAACACTGTTATAAAATGTTACGGGAAGCTTTGCCGATGGCGAAGCATCACCAAACAGGATATTAGCAATGGCTTTTCCACCCAAACCTCCGGGATACCAGCACTGTAAAACTGCGTCTGCATTATCCTTGCAATCACGCAAATCAATGCAGCCTCCGGAAAAATTCAAAACAATGATTTTTTTGTTCAGTAAAAACAGTTTTTTGAGCAGATTTTGCTGAACGTCGGGAAGCTCCAGAGATTGACGGTCTCCCTGCTTTCCTAACATTCCTCCTCCACCCTTCAAAAGTTCTCCTGCCTCCTCGCCCTCAAAGGAGCAGTCAAGCCCACCGCAAAAGATAATGATGTCACTGTTTTTTGCTTGCTCCAGAGCTTGCTGAAGCAGAATTTCATTTTCTTTCAAATCATAAGAATAGCCTTGAACATAAGAGGTATCGGTATTCCTTTGCTGTACTGCCTGCGTAACCTTGCAGAAATATTTGGGAGTGCCGCAATAATTTCCCAGGTAGGCAAGGTCATTTTCTGCATTATATCCCACAATCAGTATTTTTTGACTATTACTTTTTAATGGCAAAATGCCGTTATTTTCAAGAAGTACGATACCTTGCTCGGCAACCTTTACCGACAATTCCTCATGCTGCCGGATAGCATTTTGGGATGGTGGAATACTGTTGTATTTGCAGCTATTGTCAAACATTCCCAGACTGCTTCTTACTGCCAAAAGCCTTGTCACCGACCGGAGTAAAGTATCCTTGCTTACATAATGCCGTTTGTAGGAGAGATACAGCAGACGATAAAATTTGCCACATTCCAAATCACAGCCTTCATTCAGCGCCATGGCAGCTCCCTTAAGAGGATTCTTCGCCAGCTTGTGATGATATACTATATCCGAAAGAGCTCCGCAGTCGGAAACATAATATCCGTTAAAGCCCCAGCTATCCCTGAGTATTTTTTGGATAAGAGTGTTGGAGGCGCAGCACGCCTCGCCGTTAACACAGTTGTAAGCGCCCATAATTCCGCAAACGCTTGCATCCTTTACTGCTTTTTTGAAAGCGGGAAGATAGGTCTCAAACAAATCCTTTTTTGACACAAGGGCGTTAAAGCTGTGACGACTTTCCTCCGGTCCGCTGTGAACAGCAAAATGCTTTGCACATGCAGCGGTTTTTATGTACCTTGAGTCATCACCCTGCAAGCCTTGTATAAATGCCACGCCCAAAACACTCGTTAGATACGGGTCCTCTCCGTAGGTTTCCTGACCCCGGCCCCATCTGGGGTCACGGTAAATATTTATGTTAGGGGACCACATTGTAAGTCCCTTATATATTCCGTAATCCTTATTCCTCCGGCTTTCGTTATACTTTGCGCGAGCCTCGGTGGATATTACCTCTGCCACATCAAAAAGCAGCTTTTCATCAAATGTTGCCGCCATACATATTGCCTGAGGGAACACTGTGGCAATTCCTGCCCTTGCTACTCCGTGCAAAGCCTCGTTCCACCATACATACGGCTTGATACCAAGACGGTCAATACCCTTTGAATAATGCATAAGCTGAGAAATAAGCTCGGTAACCGTAAGCTTTTCGGCAAGGGATTTGCCTATTTCAAAATGCTCTGCCATATTTTGAGGGTCCATAATTCCTACTCCTTGACAATTAAGTTTGTTCATTATATAATTAAAAAAGGTTATCGTGCTCGTGCACGATAGAATAATTATATCATCGAAAATGCCTAAAATCAAGAGGAAAGAAGAAAATGTCAATCACAGCCAAGGAAATTGCCAAATTAGCAGGCGTAAGCAGAGGAACGGTGGACCGTGCACTAAAGAACCGTTCGGGAATCAGTGAAGAAACAAAAAATCGAATTCTGCAAATTGCAGACAAGTATGACTACAAGCCAAACATAATAGGCAAGGCACTTGTATATTCCGGAAAGCCCATTCATATCTCCGTAATTCTGAACAGTATCGGCAACCCTTTTTTTGACGATGTAAAGGCAGGCGTATTTGCAGCTCAGGAGGAATTTGAAAGCTACGGATTCAAAATAAATCTGTATGAATTCAAAGGCTATGATGCAGAAAATCTGCTATGCTTGCTTGACGAAGCGGTAAATGATTCGGAACACATAATCCTTACACCTATATGTGACAGCAGAGTTGAAAAAAAAATACGCAATCTCCAGGAAAAATCAAAAAACATCATCATGCTTTCCAGCGTGCTTGAGGGCATTGATAATGCGGTGTATGTTGGTTGTGATTACATAAAAAGCGGGCGTATTGCAGGAAGACTGACAGGGCTTATTTCCGGTGGGAAAGCAAACCTATATATTATCACGGGAAGCTCTAATCACAAGGGACACGCTCAAAGAGTCGAGGGTATCAAAGCAATTACGAAAAAAAGCTATCCCAACATTAATATTTTGGGTGTATCAGAAAGTAATGACGATGATGAAACTGCCTATCACGAAATGAAAAACGCTTTTGAAGAGCACCCCGAAATAGATTTTGTATATATCACTGCCGGTGGTGTTAACGGAACGCTCAAGGCTATTCGTGAGCAAAGCCACAATGTACGCGTCTGCACATTTGATGATACGGAAATTACCAGAAATGCCCTGTACAGCGGAGATGTTTTGGCGACAATATGTCAGCAACCTTTTGAGCAGGGCTACCAATCTGTAAAAACAATTTTTGACCGAGTAATAATGAAAAAGGAAGTTCAAGACACCATTCATACTCAGCTCTCAATAATGGTTGATGAGACATTTTAGTTACACAATATAATCAGAGGTTTGGAATATGAGATATTTTTCTCTTACGCATTACGAAAAAAACACACCGTTAAAAAGTGAAAAGATTGCCAATGACGAAATCATTGTTAACGAAACCACACAGGATGTTGAGTACTGTGGCAGAAGGACAAATGCAGTATTGACTGTAAAGAAAAATCAAAACAAAAAATCTGCGCTTAATTTAGTCATTGAGGAGCAGGATTGGGATACGGATAACTATGTTTTTGCGCCTGCGGCACTGTATAACGGCAACCGTTTTGAAAGCCTTTGCAAAGAATACCCGCCTATGCTTACTGCAGAAGAGGCGCAAAAGTATTGGGGAGAAACAGTAATATCCGATATTCCGAGACTGAATAAGCAGGGCGTTGGCTCTGTTCAGCTCAACACGGGAGATTTGTCCCTTCCTTGCGTTGGATATTATTCTGAAAAGAACAAAAGCGGATATATTGTCTTTTTTGAGCAAAAAAACGAATTGGGAAATCTGGGCATCACTATCGAAGAAGACGCCCGGTCTAAAACGGCAAAGCTTGTTTTGTCATCCCCCTGCGTTCGTACTCCTTACAAATATGAAATGTGCACAACAACCAAGGAATCCGACGATGAGGCAGCTGAGCTGAGAAGTGGGGATAGAGTAACCTTTTCCTTTACACAATATCGCTTTGAATGTGGCGGTATAAACGAATTTTTAAACCGGTTTTTCAAGCTCCGCCAAGCACATACGCTGCCGCGAAGCCATCCCGACAAGCTGCCGTGGAGCTGTGCATTCCGACTTGTTGAGGATAAATACAACAAGCGAAACTGGGTGGATGAATACGGGTTTTACAAGTCCTCGGAGGCTGAAAGCGGAATATGCAGTCAGTGGCAGACAGGCTGGGTAGGCGGTGCAATAAACACACTGCCGGGCTTTGTTTTGGGAAACAGCGAAACAAAAGAAAAAAGTCGCAAAACCCTTGATTTTATATTTTCTCAATTACAGCACAAAAACGGATTTTTATACGGTATGTTCTACGACGGAAAGGTTTACGGCGACAATCATTTTGAGCCGGACAATCCAAATATCGTTTTAAGCCGAAAGGATGCCGACGCACTGTATTATCTTGCAAAGCAAATTCTGTTTTTGCGTGACAGTAACGAAAATATACCGGACCTTTGGAACGAGGGCACTCGCCGTCTTGCAGACGCATTTGTCACATATTACAGGAACAACGGCGAAATCAGTCAGTTCATTGATATTGAAGCGGTGAGGCCCTATATTTCAGGCTCGTCAAGTGCAGGTATCATCTGTGCCGGACTTGCCCTGTGCTCGTCTTACTTTGATTGCAAGGATTATTTGGAAACAGCTCAAAGCATAGGCGAAGATTACTACAAAAAATATATATCAAAGGGAATTTCTACAGGTGGTCCCGGAGAGGCTTTGGCATGTCCCGACAGCGAATCGGCTTTTGCTTTACTTGAAAGCTTTGTTATGCTCCATCGTTTTACACAAAACGGCAAATGGCTTAATTACGCAATAGACACAGCGTCGCTGTGTGCTAGCTGGTGCGTTGGATACGACTACGCCTACAAAAGCGATACCCAATTGTTTGAACGAAAAACCGCAACGACCGGTGCAGTTTGGGCAAATTTACAAAACAAACACGCAGCGCCGGGAATCTGCACCATGTCGGGGGAGTCCCTGTTGCACCTTTACCGTGCAACGGGAGAAACCGCATATCTTGAACTGCTAAAGGATATATCACATAATATTACACAGTATGTCAGCAGCCCCGACAATCCTATTTACGCCAGTTATGTATGGCACAACAATCCTGCACATACGCAAAAGCTTTTGAACCGTTGGGTTGCAAAAACCGTGTTTTCGCTTTTCAAAGGCAACAACGCAAAAAAGCTTATTAATTCACCCCGTCAAAAAATATTTAACTCTACAGGTCGCGTTAACGAGCGTGTAAACCTTTCCGACTGGGAGGGCAGAAACAATGTGGGCGAAATTCCCATAGGCTCCTGTTGGTGCGAGGTTTCTGTAATGCTTACCTATTGTGAAATCCCGGCAATATATATACAGTCGGATACAGGATTTTGCTATACGCTGGACCATATCCAATGCTCGGTGACAGAAAAAACCGACGAAGCCTTGACAGTGGAGCTATATAATCCTACCGATTATGACGCTAATTACAGAATATTTGTTGACTCCAAAGAGGCTTGCAAAAATCCTTTGCCTCCTGACAAGTCATTGAATATGAAGGACATTATGTTATGCTCAAAAGAAAGAAAGCAAATCAAAATTAACAGGAGCTACTGATATGTTTGAAATTAAAGGAAAGAATTTTTACCTGAATGGGAAAAAGTTCAATATATATTCGGGAACAATCCATTACTTTCGCATTCCCTGTGAATACTGGGAAGACCGTCTTTTAAAGGTAAAAGCAGCAGGTTTGAATACAGTTGAAACCTATGTTGCATGGAATGTGCACCAGCCCACGGAGGATGAGTTTTGCTTTGAGGGACAAAACGATGTTGTGAGTTTTATAAAAACAGCACAAAAGGTAGGGCTTAATGTTATTCTCCGTCCGGGTCCCTATATATGCGCGGAATGGGAGTTCGGCGGATTCCCTGCGTGGCTGTTAAAATACGATGATATACGCCTGCGATGTTACAGCGAGCCGTACATATCCTTGGTAAAGCAATACTTTGATGTGCTTATGCCAATGCTTGTACCGCTTCAGGTTACCCACGGCGGACCCATACTTATGATGCAGTTCGAAAATGAGTACGGCAGTTACGGCAGAGATAAAAAGTATTTGTCATATCTTTGCGAATTAATGCGAAATAACGGAATTGATGTTCCGCTGTTCACCTCGGACGGCGAGGGTAAATACCACCTTTCGGGTGGGGGCCTTGCCAATGAGTTTAAAACAGTAAATTTCGGCAGTTATCCTGTGGACGGCTTTAAAGACATAAAAGAATATCAGCCTGATAAACCGCTGATGTGCAGTGAAATGTGGTGTGGCTGGTTCGACCATTTTTACGAAAAGCACCATCACTCATCAAATGCTTATTCTAAAACAACATTAACAAAAATAATGAATCAGTTTTTTGATATGGATGCCAATTTCAACTTCTATATGTTCCACGGAGGCACGAATTTTGGCAATATGGCAGGTGCAAACTACGCAAATGTGTACCAGCCCACAACTACAAGCTACGATTACGACGCACCGTTGAACGAATATGGCGACTACACCTACAAATATCACATAATTCGTGATATTCTCTGCAAAAAGCAGGGAATAAACCCACCGCTTCCTCCCCGTCCGAAAACTCAAAAAATCGG
This sequence comes from Eubacterium sp., assembly GCA_051881195.1. Taxonomy (GTDB): domain Bacteria; phylum Bacillota; class Clostridia; order Oscillospirales; family Acutalibacteraceae; genus Eubacterium_R. The sequence goes on from JBJEPK010000062.1 coordinate 19,564, forward strand.
CAGGATTGAATTGACTCAAACCGCTTCTCTTGTAGGTAATATCAAAAATATCGGTACTCGTCATTTTGACCATATCCCACATTATATGGAACACTACGGACAGAATTACGGATTGATTTTGTATCACACGGAAATAGAGGGCAATTATCCCGACACATCAATTTTTGCCGATGGCGTTCACGATATTGCTTATGTCTATGTTAACCGAAAATTTGTGGGTAGATTTGACCGCAGCGTACCTTTGACAAAAAAACAAAAAAAACACAGCGTGGTGGCAAAAGAAAGCTTTAATTTCCCTATTCCGGCATTTAACGGAAAGGTTGAAATCGACATTCTTGTTGAAGGTATGGGCCGCATTAACTTCAACAAGCAGATTCACGACCGCAAGGGACTTGGCTGGGTTTGTATCGGCGAACAATATGTATATGATTTTGACATCTATACCCTGCCTATAGATAAGCTTGACAGGTTAATATATGACGGCGTAAATCAGTTCCCTGCTTATCTCAAGGGCACATTTAAAACCGACTCAAATGCCGATTGCTTTGTGCGTATGGACGGCTTTACAAAGGGCTATGTTTTTGTTAACGGTATCAATCTGGGAAGATATTGGAATGTAGGGCCTCAGAGAGCGCTTTATCTTCCGGGTGTATGGCTTAAGGAGGAAAACGAAATCGTTGTGCTTGAGCTGGAGGGATGCAAAAACACATCAGTGTCCATTGTTGACCGACCGTACTTCAAATAAAATCTTAAATCTACTGTCTACATTAAAATAAATAAGGGGTAAAATATGAATAAGTTATTTGAAAAGGCTAAAACCTTGGTTTTGGACATAGGTACATACTGGAACAAGCCCAGAGAGGGAGAATATGTAACCAACAAAGAATTTACAAGATTTGTTATCGGCGCAAGCGGTTCCAACACAGCAGCCTATGCCGGAGGTAATCTGACATTTACTGCCGGTTGCCTGTTTGTAGGAGCCATATATGGGCTTAAAATGATGGATTTTGTAATGTTGGGTTTTGTAAATCTGATACTGGGCTATCTGTTCTCACCTATCAATATGATTATAACCGACAATTTGGGTACGCCCCCAAAGAAAACCATGAGACTAATCAACTGGGCTTCGGTTGCGTTTTTAGTGGTGGGTGTGGCATGCTTCTTTGTTCCGCAAAAATATTTTGAGGGATTTATGCCTGCCTTGCCTCAGGTTGTGGGCTCAAAATTCTTAATTCAAATTTTTACTACTTACTGGAATATCTTTGTACTTAAAAAGCTATCCCCTAAATACGGAAAATATCGCAGCTGGATTCTTGCCGGAATTATTCCTTATATTGTAAGCCTTACTCTTCTTGTTTGGTTCCCATATAATACTCTTGAATATCACGATAAGTTCTGGGTAATGCAGTTGTTCTTTGCATTTTGGTCCTGCTTCGGCACCTGCTTTGGCCAAATTAATAATATACAAAATGTTATTTCTCCAAACACCAATGAGCGCACAAGAATTATGTCAATCGGCTCTTTTCTATACAGCCTGCTGCCCTCTATATACAACATCGTTTTTCCTGTCCTTGCAGCAAAAATGGGTGGTCTTACCGATATAAGGGCATATCGCTATGCAGTTCCCGGCATAGTGATTGTAGTCGCTCCGCTGGCTTTGTTTTTAGTATTCGGCATAAAGGACAGAGTTGTTCAAGAACAGTCTCACAAGCCTCAGGTTGATATGAAGCACGGCTTCCGTGAAGTACTGCGAAACAAATACCTTTGGATTTCTAACATTTCCGGTTGGATTGGCTCATTTTCAATCGGCGCAATAAATATTGTAAACATGCTGATTATCTACTCCCTGCGTCAGGACTGGGTTCTGGGAATTATGGCTACAATACTGGGTACCGCTTGGACTCCGGGTATGCTTCTTGCCCCTATTCTAATAAAGAAATTCGGTAAAAAAAGAATAATGCTGTTCTGCAAATATATTACAATCCTGTGCTCCTTCCTTTCGGTTGCAGGCGTATATTTGAACAGCTTTGTAATAATTATCATTTCTACCTACATATCCACAATGCTCACCTCTGTGGTTGGTATTGTATCAAACTCGATGACTGCCGATATATGGGACTATCAACAGTATATTTCCGGCGAGAGGCTTGATGGCTGCATGGGAATTTTTGCTTATCTTTCTGCTCCTCTCACAACCGCATCTGCTCTTCTCATTCCTTATCTATACGAATGTGTGGGATTCACATCAGACTGGAATATTCTGTATGACAACGCAATACGCGACCGGGTATTTATCATAACTATCGTTGCAAGCGCCGTTACAGGATTCCTATCGACTATACCCTATCACTTTTATGATTATACCGAGGAAAGACACGAGGAAATAATCCAAGAGCTTCGTGAAATTGCAGAGCAGCGCGAAAACAGCGAAATTGTTGAAGCTGATGTGGCTGTCACACAGTAATCCTGTAAAAATATGAGTTGAGGTGAAATTTATGAAAAAGAATATTTTTGTAGTAATTGCTTTTGTAGTTGTAATTGCGTTGTCTTTTGCCGCTTTCGGTTCATATACCTATTCCAGCAATAAAAATTCATTTAAACAAACGGAAGACGGCTATGGCCTTTATCGGTACAAAAGCACTTCCACTCAGGAGGTTTTTGATGTTCCGGAAACCTATGAGGGAAAGCCGGTTACAGAGCTAATGGCATTCAGCCTTGCAAACGCAGAATACCTTAAAGAAATAAATATTTCCAAAAACATCAAAACTATCGACATTTGGGCGCTTACTAACTGTCCTTTGCTTGAGAGCATCAATGTTGATGAAAACAATCCATATTTTTGTTCTGTCGACGGAGTGCTTTACAACAAAGACAAAACCCAGCTCCTTTTCTATCCAAACGCAAAAACAATGCTGAAAAAAGATAAGTCGGGAGCAATTATCGGAGGGGGAACACTGGTTTTGCCCGATAGTGTTGTGTCTATTCGCGACAACGCATTTTATCTGTGCTCAAACCTTTATTCTATTACATTCAATCAGGGACTGAAAACCATTGGCAATAAGGCATTTCTGAAATGCGAAAATCTTCAATCGGTTGAATTCCCCAACACTGTTGAAGAAATAGGAACAGATGCATTTTCATATTGTAATTCGCTGAAGGCTGTGGAGATTCCGTCCTCTGTCAAAAGCATCGGCGACTACGCATTCTTCTCTACTTCAACCCAAATCAAGAAAGTAATTGTTCATCACAACAGTGAATCCGATTTGTCACTGGGCAAGGACTGGCTGCCAAACCAATCGGAAAAGATTAACAAAAAAATACCTGCCGAATACGTGGGAGAATAATTTATGAGGCAATTCTCATTTGAGCTTGATTATAAGGGAGAAACACGGCAGGTAGCAAAGCATTGGCAGTTTTGCATCGGCAGTGGTCATGCCGCCCTTGCACATCGCACGGATTATATGGAGCAGTTGAAGCTGGTGCATGATGAACTCGGTATGCAAAGGGTGCGTTTTCACGGCATATTTAACGACGATATGAATGTTTGTCAGCGTCTTTGCGACCACATACCTGCTGTAAGCATGAATAAAACGAAGCTATACAGCTTTTATCAGGTTGCAAAAATCTATGACAAGCTGTTGGAAATCGGGGTAAAGCCCTTTGTTGAAATAGGCTTTATGCCATCGGCACTGGCCTCGGGAAAGAAAACGATATTCTACTATAAAGGCAATGTTACTCTTCCAAAAAACATGGAGGAATGGCAGGGATTTGTATGTGAATTTGCGCGTTTTCTAATAGACAGATACGGTGCCGATGAGGTTAGAAGCTGGTATTTTGAGGTTTGGAACGAACCGGACCTGCCATGTTTTTTTAAAGGAAGCATGGGGGATTACTATAACTTTTACGCCGCTACGGCAAAAGCGCTGAAAAGCGTTGATTCCCAACTGATGGTGGGTGGACCGGCCACAACAAAAAGCAGCCACATTACAGAATTTTTGGATTATTGCAAAAATGAAAATGCGCCGGTGGATTTTGTTACAACCCATCAGTATCCAACCGATGAGCTGGGACATTCCCTAAATCGTGAAAAACTAAAGCAAATCAGAAAAATAAAAAACCACAGTACTTCAGAATCCATGCGTGCTCTGCTTCAGCCCATATTTGACAATGTTAACGACTTTAGGCCTGAACTGAAGGGATACCTTACCAATGAGGCAAAAAGAGCTCGAAATGAAGTCGGTAATTTGCCTTTATTTTACACAGAATGGAGCATAAGCTCCAATTGTGTTGCGGCAATACACGACACAACCCGTTCGTCGTCATTTTTGGTTAAGACGGTTCTTGACAATCAAGGCATAGTTGACGGCTCAAGCTACTGGACTTTTTCCGATATATTTGAGGAGCTGTTTTTCTTTCCCGACCCGTTTTGCGGAGGATTCGGGCTTTTAACCGCGGACGGAATAAAAAAGCCAACATTTTGGGCATTTAAGCTATTGGCTCAGTTGCCCGACACAAGGTACTGCCTCCCCGTCACTAACGAGGATGTTGAGCTTGCCGCATTTCGCAATGAGCGCGGTGATGTTTTTCTAATGCTTTACGCCCAAAATTTTGATGATACCGATAGCAAATACAAAATCAGTATCTCCATTGATAATTCACCACAGTTTTCTAATGCACAAGCGTACCGTATCAACAATCAGCACGGTAACCCTGTGGACATCTGGGAAAATATGGGCAAGCCCTCGGTATTATCAAAGCAACAGCTGGAATACATAAAAGAAGCATCAAAAATGCTGTGTCAGCCCATTGATATGGCATTTGATGACAGTTGCTGCGCCATTGATTTAACCATTGAAGAAAATGAGGTCATATTGATAAAATGCAATATGGACCTAAAGGATAAATAATATGCGCTACCAAATAAACAAAAAGAACTATAGGGATTTTAATAAATTTGGCGAAAACCGTCTTGAGCATCGCAGCTATTTTATCCCCTTTTTTAGCAGGAAAAAGCTTGATGAAACAACATATTTGAGCGAAAGATACAACAGCGATGCCGTGGTTATGCTATCGGGTGAATGGGATTTCCATTATTACAGGTATTCCTCCCGGCTTCCCGCTGTAATTGATACGGATAACACAGAATTTGACAAGGTGAATATTCCCTCTACCTGGCAAAAAACAGGTTACGACCAAATCAATTACCTAAACTCCATGTACCCCTTTAGGTGTATTCCGCCAAAGACTCCTAAGAATTGTCCTGTTGGTGTTTATCGCAAAAAATTCAATCTAAAAAAAGAAACGGACTGTACATACTATATTACATTTTTAGGAGTTGGCGCCTCCCTTGACCTATATGTCAACGGCTCTTATGTAGGCTATGGAGAAGGAAGTCATAACAGCCGCGAATTTGATTTGACGGATTTGCTGACAGACGGCGAGAATGAGCTGGTAGCAGTGGTCTACAAGTGGTCCACGGGAACATATCTTGAATGTCAGGATATGTTCAGAGAAAACGGTATATTCCGAGATGTGTATATTACAAAGCAACCTAAAACCCATATCTTTGATTTCAGCTTTGATACAACGAAAGCCGAAGACGGTTACGACGCTGTTATCACTGCCGATGTCCGTGGCAGCAAAAATGCAATTGTGAAAGCACAGCTTTATTCCGGCAAGGACATAATAGCCGAAATGGCGGAAGGTGCAGATAACAATATAGTCCTGAAATCACTGTCTGTTAACCAATGGAATGCAGAACAGCCGGTTTGCTATGATTTGGTTTTAACTCTGTATTGTGAAGAACAAGAGCTTCAGTGCATACGCCAAAAAGTAGGATTCAGAACTATCGTACTTGACGGCTGCCGTTATCTGCTAAACGATCAACCTATTAAGCTAAAGGGAGTAAACCACCACGATACCCACCCTACAAGAGGATATGCAATGACTGTGGAGGATTTGCTCAGGGATATTGAGCTTATGAAGGAGTATAATGTCAACTGCGTTCGCACATCCCACTATCCTCCCGACCCAATATTCATTACCATGTGCGATGTGTACGGTCTATATGTTGTTGACGAGGCGGACATCGAAACCCACGGTTGCTTCGTACGAAATATTGATTTAATCAGCGACGACCCAAAATGGGAGAGTCACTATATTGACCGTGTGAAGGCACTGTATGAGCGTGACAAAAACCATCCGTGTATAGCTATGTGGTCCATGGGTAACGAGGCAGGCGGAATTAAAAATTTTGACGCCTGTTACGAATATTTAAAAACAAAAACAGATATACCCGTTCATTATGAGCCTGCCTGCCGAAACGAGCGTGTGCGTTACGACATTTTGGCATATTTCTATACTCCGACAGAGGAAATGCGCTCACTTGCAAGGGGCGAATGGAATAATCCAAAATATTATGACGCGCCTTTCTTCCTGTGTGAATATGCTCACAGTATGGGCGTAGGTCCCGGCGGACTTGAGGAATACTGGGATGTTATATACAGTGATGAACGCTTTTTAGGTGGATGTATCTGGGAATGGGCGGACCATGCTCATTATGACATGAACGCAAAGTACAAATACACCTACGGCGGTGACCATGGCGACAGACTCAATAATGGGAATTTCTGCTGTGACGGTCTTTTTTATCCCGACAGAACTCCATCGTCAAGTGCCCTTTGTATGAAAAATGTGTACCGTCCGCTAAAGGCATATTGCAAAAACGGAGAATATTTTGTACGAAACACAAATTATTTTGCAGACAGTACCGGTATTTCTGTAACCTGTACATTGCTGAAGAATGGTGAAAGCGCTGTACTATACAAATGTGATGACCCTGTTTTGCCGCAGAAGTCAATTCGGCTTCCTATATCGCCGGCGTTTGGTGACACGGATGATACGTTTTTAATTATTAAATACACAAATTCTCACGGCAAAGAAATTGCCGAGGAACAGATAATTCTGAACCAATATTTGCCCCACAAAAGCTTTGTTAACAAAAAGCACAGCTGGTCTGAAAGCAACGGACTGAAACGTCTGAAATGTAATAACGGCGAAATGGTTTGGGATAAAAACGGAAGATTGCAAAACCTTATCACCCGCAACGGCAGTAAAATTATGCCTGCAAATTCCAACGGCTTTGAGCCGTCCCTTTACCAGGCGATAATAGACAATCATGTATATACTGCACCGGCACTGAAAAAAGCCGGACTTGACAGACTGAAGGTGCAAAAATTGAAATGCAGCTTCGACGAATTTCTTAATACTGTTGAGGAAAGCTTTGTACTGACTGCCAAGGGACACAAGCTGTTTAAAGCAAAAATCGCCCATAAAGCAATTGAGGACAACTGTATTTGCGTTACAGCCTCATTTACCTGCCTATCAAAAAAGCCTCTTGATATGCTCCAGGTAGGTCTTACTTTAAGTCTCAACGGCAGTTATAACCATGTTCGTTACTACGGAATGGGAGGGACGGAAAGCTACAGCGATTTTTCCTGCCAGGATGTTATGGGCATTTATGAAACCACTGCCGAGGATATGTATATCGAAAACATAAAGCCTCAAGAATCAGGAAACCGAAATATGGTGCGCTGGGCTGAGATTACCGATGATAACGGCTGTGGAATACGCATTACCGCCCTTGAGCAGGCAATGGACTTTAAAGCAGTCAATATTGAAAAAGAAAATCTATGCAAAGCAAAGCATATTGAAGATGTAAAGCGCATGGACAAAACCGTCATCCACATTAACGGCTTTATGAGGGGCATAGGCTCTGCCAGCTGTGGTCCCGATACTGCCGACCGATACAAAAAGATTATGCACCCGGGCGAAAGCTTTGCATATTCATTTAAGCTGGAATTGATATAAACAAAACACAGCCTGATGATTTTATCACCAAGCTGTGTTGTCCGAATTTTGCTTGCACTATGCTTTATCAACACTTATACGCTGATTCTCTTTCATATTTATTTCGATAAACTCCTCACTGAAAATTCGTGATTTGTCATTTGACAGGATACATTTTTTATACGGATTTTTCAAAACGGCTTTACCACCCTTTTCGCTGAAGATTTGGATGTCTGTAATATCTCCTTTTTCAAATTTGGCAGATACCAAAAAAGCTCCGTTTGCACGCAGATTTTTGTAACAGCAGGAAAGATTGCTGTCCCAGTTAGGAAATATTCTTATTATTCCGTCATAGCTTTGTAGCGCCATTTCGTTAAGAGTGGAGGCGGTAAGACTGCAATTTTCTAAACAGCCTCCCCCGTGGAGCATCAACAAATTAGGTTGCTGGAACTTTTTGTAATTAAGCTTTAGCTTATTAATAATAAGGTGGGGATTTATACCCAATCTTACCGCACAGGGAAAAACAGAATTGGTGGCATTATCATCCAGCCATCTGTCGTTTATCGAAAATGTATTTTTGGCAATTTTTAGCATATCGGCGTCCTTGTTCAAATCTACCTGACCCACAGGATAAACATGCTGTAGGCAAAGGAAATTACCGTTGTTCCAGGACATACCCTTTTCGGTATAGCGAAAAACCTTTTTGAACCTTTTATAAAATGTAGGATAATCGCTGATATGGTCAAGGATGTGCTGCCATTTTTCTCGCTTATCCGCATCGGTATCAAGTGCCTCCGACAGCTCCAGCAAGGTATTGAACACCATTCGCACAAGTCCTAAAGAGAGCAGGTTGTTTTTTGCATGTATATGCTTTCTGTAAGTGAAGGGATTAAAATTGTCGATATAATACGGAACCTCATGTATTGCGTCGTCATAGATAACATATCTTCCGTTTTCATATACCAAAAAGTCCTGCCAAAAATCACCTACTTCTTTCAAATATGGATATATATGCGCTCTTGCAAAGTCCGTATCTTTTGTGCTGTTCCACCTCATTACCATTATCACAGCAGCGTAGGAAGCATTGCTCTTTTGACCTAAAAACATTTTTTCATATTCTTCGGGATTGTCACGGTATTCAGAAAACAATCCATTTGGAAGCAGTCCAACAGGATAGAATATACCTTTGCAGCTCAAGTATTTCTTTGCATATTCCCTACCCCTGGGAACAAATTGCTCAAGAGGTGCAAAATAGCAGTCGCTTAACTCCGGATGATTTGAGGAAAACACGGCATAAAACGGTGCCTCGTAATTGTAATTCAAATGATAGTCGCCGTGCCACCGTTCAATTTCGGTTGTAATAAAATTGCCGTAAATACCGGGAGGGAATTTAGTGTTTCGCCCACAGATTGCCAGATGATATTGACAGGCATACCAGTTCATCTCCAACACTTCGTCACTCACGCTGAATTCCGACTTGCTGTAAAAATCTCTCCACCAGTCATAATGGCTGTCTTTCTCTTTTTGATACATTGCTTCGTTGAATTGGGTAAGGTGTGCCAACACATCCTTATCAAATGTATCGCTGTCAAAGTTTGTAAAAGCGCAAAGGACATATTTGCCTTTTGCAAATTCGCATATTCCCGCACTTACCTTGCAGTCAAAGCCAAGCTCGTCATTTTGGAAACAACGGGTGATTATATGTATATCATCGCAATAATCATCCGCAAATTCATCTGCATTGCAATTGAAAACAGAAAACCGAGGCTTTGATATAAGATTATCTTTACTTGAGGTTATCTCAAAAAATATATCATTTTTTACTGCACAAGCCATAATCTTAATTTCAATATAGTCTTTTCCGTCGGCAAAACGGCAGAACAATTCTCCGCGTTCCATTCGCTGTTCCACATAATAGTTGTCATAAAGATTTTTGGTTATATCAAAATCCACATATCCCAGCGGCTTTATGCCACCGTCAGAATCAGGATGCTGGTTAGCCTTCCATAAGTCGCATTTTGCAATAAAGACCCTCATTCCTTTTTCGCTATTCCCCAGCATTACGGACAAATCGCCGTTGCCTGTTACGGCTCCGTCGGGAATTGACTCTTTACCCGGACGCTTAGGCTTTGTGGTTATTACTACTGTATGCTCCATAATTGTTCTCCTTACCGGAATTTCTTATATTATAACATATTGATTATTATTTTGAAAACCTATTATTTTGTCAATAACAGATTGGACTCCGTCTGTTAAATATATAAAAATATTGTAAACCGGAGGTTTATTTATGAAAAATTGGGTTGTTTATGCAGAACATACGCCGGCAGAGATTACATGCTCAGCAGGTAAAATAACACTGCAAAACGGACTTGTTCGCCGTGAAATCGAAACACAGGGATGCAGGACAATATCACTTTACAATTACCAAAAAGATATGGAATTGATAACCGCGCCAAGAGGTGATTTTGAGCTTTCTGTAAACAAAAAGAATTACAGCACCGATGCATTCAGCTTTTCTGAACACAGGCTTGTTCCCTGTGAGGAAAGAGTCCCTTTTAAGAAATCGGCAACAATGACTTATGCAGGAGTTTACCCTCCTGCGGGAAAGGCCATAGAGCTTTGCTATGAGGGTATAGAGCCGCCCTTAGCAGTAACCGTTAGATACGAAATCTATGATGGTATGCCGGTTATTATGAAACGCGTTACTGTCAAAAACAATAACGAAAGCGAAATTACTATCGACAATATTTCCACTGATGTTATGTGTATTACTGAAAACAGGGATACATTTTTTGTTGATAGCGATTATAACTCAACAACTCAATTCTTAGGACTTGAGCTTACTAAATATGCAAAGAATTATGCCCGCTTTCGCTACGATTTTCTTGAGGTTTCACCCCTTTACCGTATGAATGTTAAGTTAGCGTCGGGTGAAGAGCTTTCCTCAATCTGTGCATACGAACTGCTTTTTGCTAATGATTACTATGAGCACCGACTCATCGAGGTTAAGGAAATGTATCGTCGCATTGCGCCATGGTGTACAGATAATGTACTGTTTTTCCACCTTATTTCAAACAACAGCAAAACTATCCGCAAGGCCGTTGACCAATGTGCAGAAATCGGTCTTGAAATGATTATTCAGTCCTTTGGCTCAGGCGTAAATATGGAAAGCGGAAATGAGCATTACCTCAACCGTATAAAGCAGGCATACGATTACGGTCACGAAAAGGGCCTTCGCATGGGCGCATATACTCTTGCCTATGTTAAAAACTACCGTCCGGTAAGAGGGGACGAGGCGCTTAATCACGACGGCAGTCACATTTGCCGTTGCCTTGCATGTGACTGGGCAGAACAGTATATGAAGAATGTAATACGCTTTATTGACAAAACAGGTGCCGACGCTGTTGAAATTGACGGTCCCTACGGTATGCTAATGTGCTCCGGCGGTAAAACTCACAATCATGATGACTTTACCGACTCTCAATACAAACAGTGGAAACGCTCGGTAGTGGATTGGTATAAGGAGCTCAAACAGAGGAATATATACATAAATGCTCCTGACTGGCATTTTCTTAACGGTATCAACAGATGCGGCGTGGGCTATGAGGAAATTGCTTTTTCTGAAAAGCGTGCAGAACAGCTTATCACTTCCCGCATCTATTATTACAAAGGAACATTCGACAAAAATCCGTCCCAGGGATGGGGATTTTTACCTCTCAATGTTTACCACGGTGGCGGTAAAGACGCTATGTTCTTCCCCACTGAGCAAAACGCTTTTGAGTTTGACTGGGCACTGGCACAGCTTACTGCCGCAGGCGTATGGCCGACTATACGAGGCAAAAAGGTTTACGATTCTCAAAAGGGTAAAGAAATCTTTAAAAAGTGGGTACAAATCTTTAAAAAATACCGTGAGGTTCTCAACGGAATTACAGTTCACTTTATGCCACCTCGTATTAATCCCGAAAAGCCTGACAGAACAACCTGTATTGACGCTATTATGAATCAGCTTCCATACGGCGATGACAGGGGCTTTGTAATGTTCTTTAACCAGACTGACACTGAGCGCACTGAGGAGATTACTCTTCCTGTATATTACACAGGTCTTACAGAACTTTCCCAACCCCCTGCACCCTTTGAAAATACAAAAAACAGTGATGTATCCTACCCCCTTTACGGTGAAGAAATTGCACCGCTGGTAATCAAAGCAAGGGACGGTTCAAGCAGAGCGTATGTTACGGACGACAAGGTTGTTGACAAACCTATACCGCCACTGCCTGCTGCTGAGCCGACACAAAACCAAATCTGTATTTCAAAAGAAGATAATGCACCTGAAAATTACACTATTGATACAAACGGAAATGTAAAGATGAAAATTACAATGCCGCCAATGTCTTATCAATGGTATATTTTGAGAGCGCCGGAGAAAGGAAACAAAAACTAATGAAAGAAATAATTAAAGTGGGAGTTATCGGTCTGGGTCAACGGGGTATGCAGCTTATTGAACCCATGCTGAAAATGAAGGATGTACAAATAATTGCAGTCTGCGACACATACCAAGACAGAGTAGAAAATGCCTGCAAAACAGTAGTTGATGCAGGCTATGAGCAACCGTTCAAAACAGACGACTACAAAAAAGTGCTGGATCCGGAAACACTGGACGCAGTTGTTATTGCTACCTCCTGGGAACACCACATAAAGATTGCCGTAGAGTCTATGAAAAAAGGCATTTTTACTGCAATGGAGGTTGGCGGAACATATAATTTGCAGGAGTGCTTTGATTTGGTTCAAACACAGGAGGAAACAGGAACTCCGTTTTTCTTCCTGGAAAACTGCTGTTACGGCCGACGAGAGCTTATGTGCCTCAATATGGCGCGCCAAGGGGTTTTGGGTGAGATTGTTCACTGCGACGGTGCATACTGCCATGATTTGAGAAACGAAGTCTCCTTTGGCAAAGAAAACCGTCACTACCGTCTCTCTCATTACAAAGAGCACAACTGCGAAAACTATCCCACCCATGACTTGGGCCCTATTGCAAAAATTCTGGGCATAAATAAGGGAAATCGAATGCTCCGTCTGGTATCGGTTGCCAGCAAGGCATGTGGATTGCATGAGTATATCAAGAATCATAAAGCAGATGACCAAGAGCTTATGAATACCGAATTTAAGCAGGGAGATGTAGTAACAACCATTATCACCTGCGAAAACGGAGAAACCATTACACTTACTCTTGATACAACTCTGCCACGGATTTACAGCCGTAAATTTACAATTCACGGTACAAAGGGTATGTATCAGGAAGACGGAGATTATGTTTTTCTTGAAAAGGATATTGACGGCGATGTTGCCGAAATTGATATGAATCCTCAGTTAATATGGAAGAACGCAGACAAATACGCCGAGGAATATGATAACGACCTGTGGAAGCACAAGTCACAGGGTATGCTGGAAAGCGGACATGGCGGAATGGACTATCTTGTTCTGCGATCTATGGTAAATGCCGCAAAGGGCGAAACACTGCCTGCCATTGACGTTTACGACGCTGCAGCTTGGATGTGTATTACCGCACTGTCAGAAAAATCAATCCAAAACGGCAACGCTCCTGTGGAAATTCCTGATTTTACAAACGGAAAATATAAAACCAGGGACGATAAATCCACAGGCAAATATTCGCTGGACTAAGGAGACACCTATGAAAAATATAAAAAAAGTCCTTTGTCTGCTGCTTGCAGTTGTTACGGTGGGATTATTATCCTCCTGCTCCTCACAAAGTACGGCAGACAACAAACAATCCGTGCCTGCAAATCTCAGTGAGCCCCGGCAGCAACAACGACAAAAAAGACAGGCAGATATATTTGTATCCCCCGCAGGCAACGACAAAAATGACGGAACAAAGCAGAATCCTGTAAAAACAGTTGAACGTGCGTTGGAGCTTTCAAAAAAGATTAATAAGAAAGAAAAGGTAATTTCATTCTCAAAGGGTGAATACTCTGTATCGGCCTTAACCCTTTCAAAAGCTCACAACGGTACTGTATTCTATGCCGAAAAAGAAGTTGTTTTTAACGGCGGAGTTACACTTGATTCCTCCGATTTTGTTCAGTATAAGGATAATATCAAAATGCTGGATTTAAAAAAGTACGGAATAACTACACAACAAATCGGTCAGCTCAAAGCTTTCGGTCAGTTCAACACTGCAGAAAAGTATGATGAGAATGGCAGTATGTACTGCGAGCTGTTTTGCGACAATCAGAGAATGACGCTTGCACGCTATCCAAACGAAGACGAAGAAAACCTGCGAACCGGCAAAATAATCGACAACGGAGACTCAAAGGAAACATATACCAACAACGGAACTCAGCAAAATCCACAATGGGAGGATATGAAAAATCCAAGGGGTGGAACCTTTGCCGCCGACCAAGAATTGACTAAGCGTATGTCACAGTGGAAAAACAGTGATGATATATGGATATTCGGTTATTTTCAGTACGACTGGGCAGATTCAACAACGCCTCTTGCATCATTTGACAATGACAGCATAACCACAAAATATGCAAGTGTTTACGGATTTAAAGAGGATATGCCATATTATTTCTTCAATGTATTTGAGGAGCTTGACAGTCAGGACGAGTGGTACATAGACAGAGAAAATCTTATTCTCTACTTTATTCCTCCGGAGGATTATGAGAACAAATCAATTCAACTATCTCTTGAAACAGAAAGCCTGATTACAATGGATAACGCCCAAAACATTATCTTTGACGGAATTACTCTCTGTGGTACAAGAGCCGGCGCAATAAAAGGCACGGGCAACAATATTACCATAGAAAACTGCACCATAAAGAATGTGGGCGAAACCGCTGTTGAACTGGAAGGCGAAAAAATCGTTGTAAAAAACAATACCGTCACCGCCACCGGCAAGGCCGGTATAGTTCTTACAGGCGGGGACAGAGAAAACCTTATCTCTTCTGAAAACATTGTTACGAACAATCTTATTTATGACTGGTCGCAGGTTTACCAAACATATCAGGCGGCAGTGGCGCTGCACGGTGTGGGAGGTGTGTGCAGTCATAACGAGATTTATAATTCTCCCCACGAAGCAATTACCTATTCGGGAAATAACCATATTATCGAATACAATGTAATCCACGATGTAGTACTCAAGTCATCCGACGCAGGAGCAATTTATGCCGGCAGAAGCTGGAGCCAGTACGGTAACATTGTACGATATAATTGTATTTACAACATCGGGTCAGGTGACTTTGCGCCAAGCGGCATATATTTTGACGACGCTCTTTCGGGACAGGAGGCATACGGTAACCTGCTGGTTAATATACCGGGCAACGCTTTTCTGTTAGGTGGAGGCCGTGATTTGAAGATAACAAATAATGTTGTAATAAATGCAGGCGTTCCCATGGCATACGATGACCGTGCAATAGCGGGAATCGAGAACAAGGGCTGGTTTGCCCACGCAAAAACACCCGGCGAGGGACTATGGGCAACCCTTACGGAATATGATGTCAATTCACCGGCATGGAAAAGCTCTTATCCTCAGCTGTCAGAATTAAGCGATGACTTCGGCAATACCGATAGCGCCTCCTTTGCAGCAAATCCTGCAAACAGCATTGTTGCCAACAATGTAATTATCAACAGCAAAAAGAATATCGGCAGCATCGAAAAGCGTGTAAAAAAGTACAGCACCGTCCGGGACAATTCCCTTTATACCTTCAAAGACAATCCCTATACCGACGGTGATTACAGCCAAGATATTGCTGTTGACGGCTTTGAGGCATTGCCCACAAACGAAATGGGAAGAACATATTTTTAAACCGGGAGACAGCATATATGAATCCATATCAATTACAAATTGAACGCAGTATTGACCGTTGGGATGAAGCAATACCTCTTGGCAACGGAGAAATGGGCTGTCTTGTGTTCGGCTCTCCGCAACGCATCATTCAATACATTGCGTGGATGGGGAGGCATACTGGTCTCTGCTGAGCTTCGGGACTCAACGCTTTTTTCAGCCCTGCTAAAAGCAGAAAGGGACGCACAGATAACAATAATTAATTTGCCTGACTCAGTTGAATTTATCGGAGGATTCGTACAGAATACCGACAGAGGATACTGTGTATCCGTTGCTAAAGGCGAAACGGTAAAAATATTAAACAAAAAATTTGGATAACTGCAACAAAAAACAGCCTTGACGGATACTGAACTGCCCCAAGTTGTGCAGACAGTACAAAAAAGACCACCTAAGGTAGAATAATTAAATTTTAAGCAACAAACTGATTTCGTTTTTCCAACGGAGTCAGTTTTGTTTTAGTTTGAATACGGTAATTGTATCTAATACAAGCTTTATTGATTGTTCTCTGTCTGTTTTGTATGCAACAATGCTGTTATCATACAAATCCCTAATGATTGACAGAAAAAGAAATCCTTGTCCTGTTTTGATGTATGATATATCAGTAACCCACTTTTGATT
>JBJEPK010000063.1:0-7406 GCA_051881195.1 Eubacterium sp.
AGAGTGCCCATAAGCATTGAGAACTCATCCTCTGTTATGCACTGGTGACTGAGGGCCTCGTCGATGAACTGAGCCTTTAAAGTGTCTGGGAGCTGCATGAACGTATCTACTAAGCGCTTTGTGGTCGATTCGAACGGGCATCCAGAGCAATCATGCGCTTTGCCGTTGTGCTCACAAGCCTTGGTATTATAGCCATTGCAGTTACGCATTGGATTATTAGCAGCAGCGGTGGGCATGGGTGTATCTACTGTACACTCTGTGGAAGCTGTTGCGAACCAACTCTTAACCTCCTCGAAGCGAGCATTAAGTGCATCTCTACACGAGAAGTGCTCGGAATAAGTGTCGCAGGCGGTTGTGATGTAGCTGATTGTGTTTGTATCGTTGTACACTTTAACCTCTGTGATTGTATCTACACTGAGATAATGGTCTGCTGTTTCGCTGGGTGCTTGGATTAATTTAACTAACATTTTTTATTCCTCCTTGAATCTACTGTCAACGACAGTGAGAAGTTTGGACCAGTAAGTGAATATGTGGTGGAGTTTGTATCTACTGATTCATTCTTCTCATAGTCGATTGGCATAATGAATTTGATGATGATTAGCAGTATCAGGACTGCTGCGATTAATTTACGCATGGTGTGGGGCTAGTCGATGTAGACTGTAATGGTATTGCCGCTGCGGCGGCCACCAAAGTTGTTTGTACCACCTACTGCTTCAATCCACTCTTCTGTCGTTGCTTTATGTGGCTCTGAGAGTATCTCATAACAATCACCGCCATATACACGACCGCAGTATCGATAACAGTTGAAGTGCTCAAGGTCCTCAGCCGATGCATCTACTGGGCTAGCTACTCGTTTGAACAGTTTCTTATTCATTGTCGTCACCTCCTCTGTTGCGCATTTTGCGGATTATGTCGTGGTCGATAACTACTGAGGACTGTTCTGCTATCCGACAGTATTTATCTGTATGCATACCATCTGTTATTAGCATAGCAGTTGCCGCACCAAGTGCATCGAGCATTCTGCGCATCTCTCGCTTGCGCTTAATTGGGTCATCTGTTCGTGAAGTTAATCTACTGAGCAGTGCTAACGTTAGCATTGCGTGTTCATACAGCGCCTCAGTTGTGGTACCCTTGAACTCAAGCTCTACTCCTACTCCGCCTTCATTGTTTTCTTGTTTTACCATTGCTTTAATCATAATTAGACCTCCATTTAAGATTTGAATATCTGGACTTAAGTATGTATTCCTTAATTCCTTAATTATATTATACTATATTTTCTCACAGTATAAAACCTTAAATTTTCCTTTGTGTTTTAGCTACACTGCGTGGCTGAGGTGGGGGCCACTTATTTACTATTCCACCTCTTTACTAATTTTAGATTTGTATATTTTTTAGGTCTATAAAAATTTTTTATGTGTTGGTATTTACTATTCCACCTCTTTACTAATTTTAGATTTGTAAATTTTTCGGGTCTAAAAAAAAATTTTTTTTTGTGTGTACTGAATAAGAACTACTGGCTTTTCATTTTTGCTTCGCTTGCTTGGCTATAGCAGTGCGCTATGCTATATATATTATATTAATTAGGATTAGGAAAAGTATATATTATATATATATATTATTTATAGTGCACTGCTCGGAATACTTGGCAGTAGCTAAATAGAAAGGAATATAGTAGCTTTTCTTTTCAGTTAAGAATATTAGTAGATAAAAATTTTTTTATAGACCCAGAAAATTTACAAATCTAAAATTAGTAAAGAGGTGGAATAGTAAGCTGTTGTAGATTCAATTAGTAATAAAATTAGTAATAATAACAGCACTATAAAAAATTTTTAGGTGGCCCAAAAATTTTACGAATCTAAAATTAGTAAAGAGGTGGAATAGTAAATTTATATTTTTATAAAGGTCCCAGGGTTTACTAATCTAAAATTAGTAAAGAGGTGGAATAGTAAGTATAATGCTTTTTTAAGATGGTCCAGCTAAGTTTAGCCGGACCAGTAGATTATTTAATATGGAAAGACTTGTCTAGAAGTTCTTCATACATAGGGTCATCTTCAGGTATATTAGCAGATACCCAGTCATATACCTCTTCAAATGTATAGCCTGATTCTGCTAGTAGCTCTGGCGTGCATGCCTCAATCATAGTTCTGTTTAGTGGCTGTACCTTATCAGGAAAAGCCTGTCGCAGGGCAATAGCTCTTGCTACGCGTTCTTCGTGTTGTTTTTTATTTGCAACAGATACCGCTATAAGAGCCTGTGGGTCGCTAAAATCTACTTTAGCAGCGCCACCTCTAGTATTAGTAACATAGCCAGTATTTTGTCTACATGTTTCAAGCCACTCCTTGGCTTTCCGCAGCCTATCTGCCTGCTTAAAAGAAAGCTCAGCGGGTGGTATATTGCGTAGATTGGCAATAGTCTGCTGTGCATACCTGCACCTCCGACACACGTGTATAGGGCGCCTATTGCCAGCTAAGTCATAGTTTGTAATGTCCTGTTCAATACCACAGCAGCGGCACTTTCTTGTAGTCTCAACTTCATTAATCATTAAGATTCCTCCTTAATTATTTTCTATTATATAGTACGCCACAGTAGAGCAAATAAATACTGTTACTATTCGATACTATAGTAAACATTTTATTAATTGATTAAATAACGCAACAAAATCCAAAAGGCCCTTATTTTTAATTTTAAATGGGGTAATATAATTATAAGGGCCCCCTCATTAAAATTTAAAATAGGGCCCTTTAAAACCTGTCGTACACCCCATAAAATTAAAAATTTATGGGCCCCTAAAAGAGGCCCAGTAGATTACTTATTCTTATCATCGTCTGATGGTCTATCTTTTGCAGCACTGAGTAATGCGGCAGTGAAGAAGCCAAAGCATGCACCTAATGCAGTACACACTGCATACGGCAAAATGGTCATTAATATATCACTCATAATATTCTCCTCCGTCATTATCAGTAGGTTGGTCAGTAGCTGCGGGAGCAGTGAATAGACGGTTAGATAGCTGTGACACGCACAAGCCTCTAGTAGCTTTGTCGACGCCTTGTCTCTTGAGCTGTCTGTTGTATTCACCTACAGCCTTGGCGATATGTGGTAGTAGCAAGCAGAGGTCATCTACTCGCTGCTTTGTGAGCATTGCGCTAATCTGAGCTTTGTTAAACTTAATATCCATTATTTTACCCTCCATAAAATGATTCCTGCATTAGATAAGTCTGCATAGTCTTGAGTAGTTAAATTGCGGAGCACATTCGCAGTAACGCGAATTACTGAGAAATGATTACGCTTATCTTCCATAAGACTATGTAGCTGTGTAGTAGTCCTACAAATCTCATATGGCGAGTAGTCGCGTCTGTAGCTAGTGGGTATCATACAATAAGCTCCTCCCCTTCTAGCCAATCAGGCAGGTCAGCTGATGAATACTTATTCGCGAGATATTCCTCGTAGTCCCATGCCTTGCTGAATAGGACCTCAACAGCCTTTTTATATTCATCAGTAGGTGCACCTTTCTTAAGGCTTGTAAAGATGGCTCGTAGATAAGACGGCTTATACTGCTTGTTGCTCCAATCATCAAATGTCGAGTCAAACCAAAATGATAGGTCTTTATCTACTGTAGCTACAGAGGGTGCTTCGGTGATATAGGCATCATTTGATTTAGCCTCACGTTTAGTAGATAATAAAGCCTGAGCCTGCGCAAGCTGCTCTTCAAGAGTGACCATTTTCTTGTTATTGCGTAGAGCATTATACTCACCAGAGCCGATGGTATTACCCATCTCATAGTATACATCAAACAGTTGTAGAAGCATATCGTAGGTGGTGCTCTCTTTATCAGAGAGCGGACGCACCTTACGTTCCTTGCTGAGGACGTTAAACTTATTGTTATTGTAGGCACACTGGTGGCAGATACTACGGTATGAAGTGCCACTCTTATTATAGACTTTCTTGAACTGGGAGATTGGTAGCTGTCTACCACACTGCGTGCAAATCTTATTATGCATAGTATCACTCCTTCACAAAAGATATGAACCGACGATTATGCTGTGTGTAGATTTTTTGAGTCCATTCATCATCGTTTGTAGGCTTATCAATAAATGCCTGTGTTATAGTGTCGAGGGAAGCAGAGAGCTGGTCAGCATAGGCAATGATAGTAGATTCAATAGACACAGGGTTAACAGGAGAACCCCACTCAAGCTCCATGTGATGAGATGCGATACAGTGCTGAATAGCTAGTAGGTCATCATTAGCGACGTTGCCAGCAAACTCATCAAGCAGCATACAGCCATCTACTAAATGCTCAAGTAGCATGCCTCGCTTAGTCATTACAGGTACACCGTTCTCGAATGTATAGGCCCTGAGCTTACCAATATCGTGGAAGAACGCACCCATCATAAGAATGTCGTAGCGTACAAGCGATTTAGTAGGTGCAGGGAGTGAAAGGTAGATAGCATCGGCATAATCAACAACTTCAGCTGTATGCTTAATCCAGCCGCCGACACCGGCATGATGAATACCACAGGCAGCAGTAGATGTCTTACATTCATCGAGCATTCCACAGTCAATAAATTTATTCCATATCTTAGTCAGGAACTCATTGGCCTTAGTAGCAGTTGTTACTTTCTGCAGTAAGCGACAAAGGTCGTAAGTAGATAATTTGTTAGATACCTCAATGGTGAAGTCAGAAATATCTACATTCTCCTCAGGCACCTTTGTCATACTGTTGACGTTTAATTGTAGGATTCCAGCATACTCAGTGACTGAGGCAATAATTGTGTAGACCTCGCCAGCCTTAGGTACAGGCATAGTAGATGGCACGTTCCACCAGCGGGCTTCCAGCTTACCAGAGCTGTTGCCGAGGGTGCAAGCGAGGTAGTCTCTACCAGCCTTAGTCTTTTTAATCTGAGCCTCATATATCATTAGGTTAATGCCGACTAGTGAATCACCATTAGATAATGCATTAATATCAAACATTTTAATCAATCTCCTCTTCATCAATAAGTTTATTATTACAGTATTCGCAGTGTGTCAAATCCGGGTTGTCGCGTTTGTAGGTAGCTCCGCATGCAGTGCAATGATAAGTAGTCTTGTCATGCCATATGCTTTCAGACTTAGAGTTCTTAGATAAATTATTTGCCATCTTAGGCATTAATATTCTATCTCTGTAGATACCCCATACTTGATGGTATGGCATCTTTGATACTTTATTCCTCCAGCCAAAGCTATTTGGGTATAGGCTATATACACCTTCATACACGTAATAAGGTGGCACATTCATTACGTCTGACCTCCAAAATTTATCTTACCAGTAGGTTTATTACCACGAGCGTTACGCTTAACAACATCAAGCCAATGCTCATATGTATCGTTGGATGCTTTAATCTCTTGAGCTCTTTGGTCATAGTACCTACGCTGCTGTTCTTTGTAAACTTTTAATCTACCACACGACACAGCACAAGTAGCACTGCGTCGTGGGCAATCAGAAGAACATGGGCTTGTAGGCTTCTTTACTTTATGCTCTTCCATAATTTCCTCCTAATTCAGTAGATAAACATCTGCATAGCTTGTAAGCGCATAGCATTCATCTACTGAGTTGCAGAACACATCAACAACTCCATAAGCACAACCGGTATCATTAACTACATACTCACCAAGTCCATCTATGTAGATACGCGAACCGTAGGGTATATTATACGCGGTGCTCAATGCAACACCACCGACATATGGCATCTCACCGCTTGCGGTAGGGTTACCAGTACCTACATAGCCGGTGATTCTCATGCTGCCAAGATACGCTCTATCTGATGAAGACGTAGGTTCTTCAATGATAACCGGTTCTTCAATGATGATTGGCTCAGTGATTATCGGTGCCGTTGTTGTAGTAGTCGTAGTAGTCGTTGTAGTCGTTGTAGTTGTCGTTGTCGTTGTCGTTGTAGTTGTCTGCGTTGTAGTCGTTGTAGTCGTTGTAGTTGTTGTCACCATAGGCTCTGTGCTTGGGGCCTCAGCTACCATAGTAGGTACGCTTTTTGGCTCAGGAACCTTTGCACTATTAATGGTACATAGTGCAACTCCAGTAGCTGCAATGCAGCATACTCCAAGTGAAGTTAAAAGTATTCTCGCCTGCCTGTGCAGACGCATTCGGATTAGTGCCTTCTTATTATTGTTATAACGTTTCATTATTTAACATCCTCCTGAATATTTAGTTGTACCAGTAGATTGTGGTAGATTGTTCTCACAGCAGTATCATCAGCTTCTTTAGGAACTTCAATAGGCTCAAAGCCTTGCTTGTTCAAGAAGTTAACTACCATGTTTCTGTCATATGTGATGTATGGATACTTATCACATGCTTCGTTTAAGCTACATGCACCTGACGCAGTTATTGAGCACTTACATTTTTTAGATGCAAGGCAGTGCACGCAGGCTGGATTAATAACTCTGTCCGGCAAAGCGTTTATTAGCTTCGTGGTGTGGCAGTTTAACCAAGCTACCATAGCGTTCTTTGTGTTAACGTCAAACAGGTCAATATGTCCCAGTGGATACATCTCACGTAAGTCAGCTTCATCAGACTCAGTGTATAATCGCTGCAGCCGCTTGTAGCTTTCTCTGAACGAAACTACAGCACTGAGTAGATTATACGTTTCAGTCGTTGACATCATTTGATGAATCATCGTCCTTTCCTATGGTCTTGCCATCAGTAGGTATTACCATCGTTACTTTGCTCGGGTCCATAGCATACTTCATATACTTGGTCAGTGTGCATTTGCCACCATGCATAAAGCATTCAGTCTTTTTGCATTCAGTGTTCTTTGCAGGGTCGCACCTAAAAAAGAATCCATGAGTAGCCTTACTCATCATACCCCTCCTTTCAGTATTAATACCCAGCCGTATATTACACCGGCCAGCAGCATGAGGTTAACAAACCACTTAATAAAATAGTCTTTGTTTTTCATTTAAATACCTCCTATACTTATTGTACGTATACATCGTTCCAAATGCTATAGCTGTCCATGTTGGCAAGCTCTTCAGCAGTAGGGGGCTCAGGCTTAATGTCTTTATCTTCTTTGCCAGCCCATGTACCATCAGTAGATACACCACAGTCTGCAGTGATAGGAACTCTGAATAGCTCAGTCTCCGCCATTAAGTATAGCAGCTTAGGAACTACTATATCAGCCTCATCATCAGCCACGTAGAACATACAAGAGTCATGAACCTGAAGAATGAACTTGGTCTTGTAGTTATTGGCTCGTAGATACTTATTGATACGTACTAGAGCAGTCTTAGTACAGTCAGCAGCCGAGCCCTGAACGATGTAGTTCACGCAGGCGTACTCTCTGTCTTTTTCTACGTATACTTGACGACCTCTTACAGTCTTTACCCACTTGCGCTCCTTAGCTATATTATTAGCAGTCTTG